>JACRIJ010000113.1 GCA_016220095.1 Planctomycetota bacterium
CCTCTTTTTAGAGGGGACATATACGAATTTCCCCTCTATTAAGAGCCCGCCTTCGCGCACCTGCGTGCCAAAGCCTGCCTGCACGCACCTGCGTGCTGAAGCACTTCGGTGCGTAAGCACGAAGCCGATGCTTCGTTTCGGCAAAGGCAGGCACTACGGTGCGTAGGCACGAAGCCCGCTTCGGCGGGCGTAGGAAGGGGGTTAGGGGTGTGTTAAGCGTAACCTCGACTGAGGCCTTACCTTACTTTTCTTCCACAACTATGAGCTTCTTGTCCAGTTTCCGCTGAATCCTGGCGCCGAGTTTGTTGAATTTCTCTTCAATTTTCTCGTATCCCCTGTCTATGTGATAGACCCTTGTTATTTCGGTCTGGCCTTCGGCTACAAGCCCTGCCAATACTAATGCTGCGCTTGCCCTGAGGTCCGAGGCGATGACCTGTGCGCCGGAGAGTTTTTTTACGCCGACTATGACGGCGCTTTCGCCTTCTTTTTTGATGTTCGCGCCCATGCGGTTCAATTCCGCCACGTGCATGAATCTGTCGGGATAAACCCGCTCCGTGATTACGCTGATGCCGTCCGCGAGGGACAGGAGCGAACAGAATTGCGCCTGCATGTCCGTCGGAAATCCCGGATAAGGCAGTGTTGAAATGTACACCGGCTTGATGCGGTCTGTGCCGATTACCTGGCAGGAGTTCTTTTTCTTGTTTACGGTAACGCCGATCTCCCTGAGTTTGTCTATAACCGCGGTAAGGTGCTCCGCGATGCAATTTTCAATAGTGATGTTTCCGTTCGTAACAGCCGCGGCAACCATAAATGTGCCGGCTTCAATCCTGTCCGGTATAATGGAATATGTGACCGCTTTGAGGCGCCTTACTCCCTTTACAAGCAGTTTGTGCGTGCCTATGCCTTTTATTTTCGCGCCCATTTTATTAAGGAATCCGGCCAGGTCCGCAACTTCCGGTTCGCACGCCGCATTTTCAATTATAGTAGTGCCTTCCGCGAGAACCGCCGCCATCAGGATATTCGCCGTGCCCGTTACGGTTGAACCGAACATGCCGCCCAGATATATTTCGGCTGATTTGAGTTTCTTTGCCCTTGCAACGACGTAGCCGTGTTCAACGGTGATGTTAGCGCCGAATGCTGACAAGCCTTTGATGTGCAGGTCTATCGGCCGAACTCCGATGACGCATCCGCCGGGAAGCGATACCTTGGCCTCGTGCCGTTTCGCGAGCAATGGCCCTAATACGCATATGGACGCGCGCATCTTGCTCACAAGGTCGTAGTCTGCAACGCACTTGCTGTCGTCAATGACCTGTATTTCCATGTCCGAATTCGGCAGTCTTTTTACGGATACGCCGAGTTTGCCGAGTATCTCGGAAAGTATTTCAATGTCAAAAAGACGCGGGACGTTCTTTAGCACGGTCTTGCCCTGCGCGAGTATGCACGCCGCCATGATGGGCAGTGCGGCATTTTTTGAGCCGCTTACCCGTACGGCGCCTTTGAGACGCGCGCCGCCCGCAATAACGAATTTATCCATAACACCTTGCCTTTACAATTCTTGGTATATTGTTAAAATCGTTTACGAATTCAATACTATCATATCTTCGTTCAGATTCAAGAATTTCTTTAACGGAATTTGCCTGGCCGAAGCCGATTTCAAAAATAAGCATTCCTCCCGGATTAAGATGCAGATGCGCTTCTGATAAAAACCGCTTTATAAATAACAAGCCGTTTCTTCCCGCATACAGGGCCTGTCTGGGTTCATAACGTCTTACTTCCGGCTGGAGCGTACGTGCGTCCGAAAGCGCCACGTAAGGCGGATTGCTTACAATGAGGTCAAATTTGCTGCGGCGTAATTTTTTCAACGGCGCGAACAAGTCCCCTTTCAAGAACCTTATCTTGTCAGTTAAGCCGTGAAAATCGGCATTCCTGCGCGCGATAGATAAGGCGCCGGCGCTTGAATCAATTGCGGAGAATTTTGCCTTGGGGAAATTACTGGCAATTGAAATGATAATGTTGCCGGAACCTGTGCCGATGTCAAGTACGGATAGTTTCCCGCTGGAATGCGTTGTACAGTGCGATAATGCCTGTTCCACGAGCAATTCCGTTTCCGGCCGCGGAATTAGGACGTTTTTATTCACAAAAAAATTCAGGGAAAAAAATTCCGTATGGCCGAGTATGTATGCCAGCGGCTCCCTTCCCAGCCGCCTGCGGACGAGTCTGCGGTATTTTTTGGACTGTTTGCGCGTCAGCGCGTATTCGGGGTTGGTCAGCACGAAGACGCGGTCTTTTTTCAGTACGGATGACAGCATGAGGTCCGCGTCCATTCGCGGCGCGTCAACGCCGGAAGGTATGAGTTTCTTTTTCGCCTTGCGAAGCTCCAGGCCAAGTTTGAATGATTGTTTTGGCATGCGGGGTAGAAGGTTTTAAGTTAAAGGGTTACGGGGTTACGGAGTTATGGGGTTATGGAGTTTAATCGTCACTGCCTGCCGCAGTCCTGAGTAAGACGAAGGGCGAATTCCCTGCAGCGAGTTTATACTGAGCCGTAGCGAAGGACTGCAGAGTAAGCAGGCACAATACAATATTCGTTTTCCTTAGACGAGAAGATTCCCTGTAGCTTGCTACAGGGAGCTTCAACAGAAGTTAGCGCACAGCTCGTTCGTTAAACGCATACGGTTCTTTTGGCCGTAAAAAGCAATTCCTGTATCTGCGCCATGTTGCCTATTATGCCGGCGTTTACCTTGTCCTGCAGTTTGAAAAAATTTATGCAGGTGCCGCAGAAAATAAATTTGCATCCCTGCGCCTGCAGTTCCTTCATGCGCGCAAGGACATCCTCGTCTTCAAGCAATTTTACGCCGGTGTTGACGAACGCGAATACTTCCGGCAGGGTTTTTTGCTCGGCCGTCATTGCAAAGAACTTTTGCATCAACAGCGTGCCGATTTCGTCATTGCCTGAACCGAGACAGTTGGATTTGATTATGCAAACAAGGCCTTTTTCTATCATAACATCATCTTCTCCTTATATTGATTTAATTATACAGTAACTTGCTGATTGAACGATCATACGTCGTTCGCCAATCATTCATAAATCGTCCGTAAATCGTCTTCGTCAATCGTCCGTCAATCGTTCGTTATTCGTCCAACATTCGTCCGTCAATCACCAAATCACCATATCACCAGATCTTTAAATCTTCTTCCATCTCATCCCCTGTGGGGTATCTTCAATTACTATTCCCTTGGATTTAAGGTCGTTTCTTATCTTATCGGCCGCGGCGAAATCCTTGTTTTTTCTTGCTTCATTGCGTTGCCTGATGAGCCCTTCTATTTCCGAGTCAAGCAATCCTTTTTCCTCAATCTTCAGCCCCATTACCACGTTAAACCTATCAAAGGTGGCCAGGAGGCGGGCTGAACCGGTTTTGTCCAAGGAAAGCTTGTTGGCCTCGCGCATAAAATCAAATACTGCCGCGAGCGCCTCGGAGATATTCAGGTCGTCATCCATTGCATTTTCAAATTTTGTTATTGCGTTGTCAATTACGCAGGATATTGTTTCTGCGCCGGGTTGTCCGTCCGGGGCCGGCAATGCCTGTTCCTGCAGGCGCGCGCGGAAATCCAACAGGCGCTGGACTGCGGTTTGCGCGGCGCCGAGGCTTTCAAGGGTGAAATTCAACGGTTGGCGGTAATGCGTGGAAGTCAGCAGATATCTTAATGCCATCGGGCTGAACCCCTTATTTAGTATATCTTTTATGGTGTAGAAATTCCCCTTTGATTTGGACATCTTTTCGTTGTCAACGAGCAGGTGCCTTACGTGCATCCAGTAATTAACGAATTTTTTTCCCGACGCGCCCTCCGACTGGGCTATTTCGCATTCGTGATGAGGGAAGATATTATCTTCGCCGCCGGTATGGATATCAAACGTTTCCCCGAGGTATTTCGCGGACATTGCCGAACATTCTATATGCCATCCTGGAAATCCTTTGCCCCACGGGCTGTCCCATTGCATGGCGTGTTTGGGGTCATGCTTCCATAAGGCGAAATCCATGGGGTTTTTCTTGTCAGGGTGCACTTCTATCCGGGCGCCGGCCTGGAGCTGGTCAAGTGGATTGCCGGACAATTTGCCATAGCCTGGGAATTTGGTTATATCGTAATAGACCGCGTTGTTTACGACATAGGCATAACCGCGTCCGATTAATTTTTGAATGAGTTCAATCATTTCGTTGATATGTTCCGTGGCGCGCGGGTATTTGGACGCGGGCAGGCAGTTAAGCAATCCGGTTATTTCCATGAATTCATCGGTGTAGAATTGAGCTATTTGCCGCGGGTCTTTTTTTTCGCGTCTGGCCGCCATTTCCATCTTATCTTCGCCCTCATCCTGGTCTTCAAGCAGATGGCCCACGTCCGTGATGTTCATTATTTGCGTGACCGCGAAACCTTTAAATTCAAGGCATCTCCTCAGCGTGTCTGCAAAGAGGAATGAGCGGAAGTTCCCTATGTGCGGATGGCTGTACACCGTGGGGCCGCAATTGTACATCAACACCTTTCCGTCATGGAGAGGTTTGAATTCCTGATTGGTTTTTACGAGAGTGTTGTATAAGAAAATAGGCATACCTGTGAGTTTGGAGTCTAATGAAGTAGCGAGTAACCAGTAGCGAGCAGCGACCCTTCGGCAGGCTCAGGAGAAGGCAGGTCGGACGTCCGTAGCCCGTTTAAACGGAAACCGGGATCCGAGGTCCGAGACCCGGAGGCCGAGACCCGACGCCCGGTACCCGGACCTCGGAACCCGGATCTCGAACAATGTCCTTCCTTCTTCATTTTCCTTCTTCATTCTGCGGTTGGCTTGGCGGCCTCTTCCACGGGCTGTCCGTAATTGCGGAAGTAGAAAAGCCCGAGCAGTCCCAGTGCGAAAATGGCTATGCTTATGTTCTGCGAGAAGGTCATGCCGGCGAGGACTTTCGCGTTGTCTCCCCGGAACATTTCCTCTATGAATCTTGTAGCGCCGTAGAATATCCCCGTTGCCGCGAGCACTTCGCCGTGGCGTTTTTTCTTCATCCATATATAGGAAAGTATGAAAAAATTCAATATGGCGGCGAGCGATGCGTAAACCTGTATGGGAATCACCGGCAGTGAGCGTTTATTTTCAATGCTGAAGTCCTTATGGTTGTCAAGATGGCTGATATATGGCAGGCTTCCGGAGAGTTCTTCCTTGCTTTTTGCGTCTGCCGGTATTTTGGGAAACGTTATGGTCATGGCCGAATCTGATTCCTGTCCCCAACAGCATCCGTTCAAAAGACAGCCCGCCCTGCCGAACGCAAGCCCCAGAATAACCGTAGGAAGCACAAGGTCAACCACCTTAAGTACGGGGTAGCCTCTTTTGCGGATATAGAACATTGATACTATGAGGGCCATTATAAGGCCGCCGTAGAACACTATGCCGCCCTGCCAGAACGCGAAAATGCGATAGGAATAATAGGAATAATGCAATAGTACGTGCACTATCCTTGCGAAGGCCAGCGCGAAAACCACGCAGAACGGGAGTGTTATGGCGAGTTTTTTCAGGAACCAGAATATCGGGTCTGCTTCGGACAGCTTGGGCTTGGCAGGCGGTTTGCCGGGTTCTGCAGGCTGTTCCTGCACGGCCTTTTTGGGTTTTAGTATCATATATATGATGGGTAGAAACCATCCGACTATGCCGCCAAGGAGGTTTAATCCGCCGTCGGTGATGTCAATCAGACGCATGCTGTCTTGGAATTCGCGGTGGTAGAAATTGATTATGTAGGCGATTCTCGCGCCTATGATGCCGGAAATCATGGCATAGAGCCCGAGGTCAACGAGGAAATCCTTGTCAACGTTGATTTTTTTACCGCGTCTTATCATTACAATGAGCGCGGCGATAAAGCCCAGCATTATCATGAGGCCGTAGGAATTTACGGGCAGGTTCACGCCCGGTATGGTAAATAATCTTGGATGCAAGTGTAATTACTCCTAAACGACTAAAGAACAGGAATTTATTTGAGATTTTTTATTATATCATGGCAAAAGGGATTGTCAACTAATTTTTGGTTGATATGGCAAGGCATCATTCAAGCAGGTGCTAACACACCGCTGTCTTCATTCCGTCCGGCGCTTTTTAAACAACACCTCTATCGTGGAAATTATCAGATTGTCAAAGCATTTAGTCTTGTTCCTGAAACACGACGGATATTTCTCAATAAGATTCAAATGCGACAGGTCCGCGCCTTCACCATATTTAACTTTTCTTAATCTGCCGGAAAACCGCTTCCATAGCCTGCGGTAATCTTCAAGAGACCAATAGTTTAACTGCTCAAACTCTATGTGCCTTAAATTTCCGGCCGCCGCGAATTCCTTTAGCATTTCCCCGGGGAAAAGAAATTGGCAGTACGGCACCGTTATGGTCTTGTAGGCGTGCAAACCCAGCGGTGACATGTATAAAGGCCCGAAAAACAAATAGATATATCCGCCTTCCCTGACCACGCGCGCGGCCTCAAGCAATGCCTTATCCGGACGCGGAAAATGTTCAAATGAATTATAGGAAAAGACAAAGTCAAACTGCCCGTCTTTGAAACGCATGTCGCACGCGTCCATTTGTAAAAGCGCGGTTCCCGCTTTCACAACCTCTTCGCTGAATCCTTTTGTTGTTATATCAATGCCTGTCGTTGCCTTGCCCATGCGGCTGAGCGCGCAACTCGCCATGCCGTCATAACAGCCTATTTCAAGGAAATTTTTTATATCTTCCGCGCGGGTTGAAATCATGCGGATAAGTTCATTTGCCCTTTCCTCGCCTCTTTGCCTCCGGTGTTCCAAATCCCAGCTGTATTCCAGATGAAAAGGATACTGTTTCTGCAGGCGTTCCAGCATGTCGCGGCCGAGCCATGCGGGGGTTTTTGGCGCGTTTTCAAATCTTTTTCTGGCTGAAAATGTCCGTAAACCGTTCACTACAGGTTTGAATTCCGCGAGAAATATGTCCGGAATGGCGCTCTTTAGGACTGATTTGATGTTTGAGGTTTTGTTTTTCAAATTTTTTGCCGGATTGAACATCGTTTGAACAACTTTGAACGGCTGATTAAACAGATTGTAAATCCCTTTTGTGAAGAACAGGGCGAATACATGGATTCGCCCCTACAGCGTAACCCTTAAACCTTTTAACTCCGCAACCCCTTAACTCTTAAACTCTATTATTCCATTCGTATATGGCGCGAGCAACTCCGGCAATTTTACGGAGCCGTCTTTTTGCTGGCAGTTTTCCAGTATGGCTATAACCAGCCGCGGGAGTGCGACGCCGGAGCCGTTCAGGGTATGTGCGAATTTTACCTTGCCGTCCTGGTCGCGGAATCTTATATTGGCGCGGCGGGCCTGGAAGTCGCGGAAATTGGAACAGGACGAAACTTCCAGCCATCTGTCCATGCCCGGGGCCCAGAGTTCTATGTCGTATGTTTTCGCGGACGCGAAGCTCATGTCGCCGGTGCAGAGCTTGACTACCCTGTAATGCAAGCCCAACATCTGCAGGACTTCTTCGGCGTCAGCGAGGAGTTTTTCGTGTTCCTCAGCGGATTTTTCAGGATGCGCGAATTTAACGAGTTCTACTTTGTCAAATTGGTGTACGCGCACGAAGCCGCGAGTATCTTTTCCATACGCGCCGGCCTCGCGTCTGAAACAAGCCGTGTAGGCGGTATAGTATATGGGAAGCTGGTTAAGATCCAGAATTTCATCCCTGTGGATGTTTGTCAGCGGGACTTCGGCGGTCGGGTTGAGGTAGAATTCATCTTTGGGAATCTTGTACATGTCTTCTTCAAGTTTCGGCAGTTGGCCGGTGCCGAACATGCAGGCAGGATTAGCAAGATATGGCGGCGATATTTCGGTGTATTTATGCTGATGCACGTGCAGGTCAAGCATGAAATTGATAAGAGCCCTTTCAAGCATGGCGCCGTGGCCGGTGAAAAGTATAAACGAAGCGCCGGCTATTTTTGCTGCTCTTTTGAAGTCCGCCAGTCCGAGGTTTTCCGCTATGTCGTAATGCGGTTTCGGGGCAAAATCAAAAACCTTTTTCTCTCCGTAGGTTTTGACGAGCTGGTTGCCGGACGCGTCCGGGCCGGCAGGCACATCATTGTCCGGGATATTCGGCACCCATTTAAGGAGTTCATCAAGGCTTGTTTTTATGGGTTCAAGGGAATTCTCAAGGGTTTTCTGGCGTTCCGCAATGGACTTCATTTTTGCGAGGATTTCAGAGGCGTCTTTTTTTTCTTTTTTAAGCCGTCCGATTTCTTCTGAAGCGGTGTTTTTCTGCGACCGCAGGGCTTCAACTTCCTTAAGGACGTCGCGATATTGCTGGTCCAGCTGGAGGATGCGGCTTATATCAGCCTTTTCGTTCTTGTTTTTTACAGCCGCTTTGACGAGTTCAGGCTGGGTTCTGATTAAATTAATGTCTATCATAGGATTCTAAGATTAAAGATTCTAAGATTAAAAGATTCTAAGATTAGAAGATTCTAAGATTAGAAGATTATTGAAAGATTACGGGAAGATTACGGATTTCGTTCGTTATCGTTCACTCTTCATTTTTCATTCTATCGTTCCAATATGCTTATGAGCGTATCGGCGATGAAGTTGATTTCCTTGCGAGTCAATTTATTATGGAAAGGCAGGGCGAGTGTGGAGCGGGAAATCTGCTCCGCGACAGGGAAACTGCCTTCTTTGTAGCCGAATTTCTGCTTATAGAACGGTTGCAGGTGAATGCAGGGGAAGTAGGTGCCGGTGTCAATGCCGCGTTTGGTGAGTTTTGCAATGACATCTGCTCTTTTTACGTCGCTGGCGAGTTTTACTACATATACGAACCAGCTTCTAAGGGTGCCGGGCAGGTCGGGCAATATTTCAATGCCTTCAATATTGTCAATTGATTCCTTATACAAATCAGCTATATCCTGGCGCATCTGGAGTATTTTTTTTGCGCGCCTGAGCTGTGCGATGCCGAGTGCGGCGCTCATTTCATCAAGACGGTAATTATAACCGAGCTGGGTATGTTCAAGCCATTTGCCGCCTTCCACGGGCCTTCCCTGGTTGCGCAGGGACATTACGTTATATAGCAATTCACGGTTATTAGTGATGACCATGCCGCCTTCGCCGGTGGTGATTTGCTTATTGGGATAAAAGCCGAACACGCCGATATCGCCGATGGTTCCGGAATGCTTGTCCTCGTAAATAGCGCCGAAGGATTCGCAGGCGTCTTCTATGACGTAGAGATTATGTTTTTTGGCTATGCTCATGATGGCTTCCATTTCGCACGGCTGTCCGAAGACATGCACCGGCAGAATGGCCTTGGTGCGCGGCGATATGGCTTTTTCAATCTTCAGCGGGTCTATGTTCCATGACACGGGGTCAATATCAACAAAGACAGGCACGGCGTTCTGGAAGAGGATGGAATTGGCGGATGCGATGAAGCTGAAGGGCGACGTAATGACTTCGTCGCCGGGGCCGATATTCAGCGCCCTGAGTGCGAGGTGCAGGCCTGCGGTGCCACTGCTGACAGCGGCGGCATATTTGGCGCCGGTAAATTTGGCGAAATTCCGCTCAAATTCCTGCACCATAGGTCCTATGCTGAGGAAAGGCGTCTTCAGTACCTTGTTGACCATTTTGATTTCATCCTGGCTTATGTCAGGCCTTGACAGCGGTATTTTCATTTTCTAATCTCCTTTTATTGAGTCTTTGAGTTTTCGGGTCTTTGAGTCGTAATTCGTTTTCGTCTAAACGGGCTACGGGAAACGGGTCACGGAGTAGACTCACAGATTTTTTGCAGCATTGTCTTGATTTCTTTTTTGGTCATTTTACTCGCGTTTTCTGAACGGAATTTAGATTCGGGTATGCGCATGGGTTTAATGCCGAGTTTTTCCAATTTATATTGCTGGTGTATGACGAACATGCCTTCAGCATTCATATCAAGAATCCGGTGGCTTTCGTCTTTGGTCATTAGTTCCTCATGCAATTTTTCGCCGAATCGCGGTTGGGTTATTTTGACTGCGATTTTTTGTTCCGGCTTTGAGAATTCTTCTATCATCACGTCAATAAGGTCGGCGACTTTCAGGACGGGCATTTTTAAGATAATGACTTCGCCGCCGGTTGTGTATTGGCACGCCTTAAGAACGAGTCCTACGGCATCCGGTATAGTCATGACAAAACGGGTCATTTGGCGGTTTGTAAGAATAACTGGCCCGCCCTTTCGGATTTGTTCTCTTGCGATGGGTACAACCGAGCCGCGCGAGCCGAGTACATTGCCGAACCTGACTGCGGCGAGGGATGTATTCTTGCTCCAGGCGTCCGCGGCAATTACTATTTTTTCCGAGAGGAGTTTGGTAGTGCCCATTGTATAGAGCGGGTTAACGGCCTTATCGGTGCTGATGGCGATAACTTTTTTCACGCCTGCGTCCATAGCGGCTTCAATGACGTTTTGAGTGCCGATGACATTGGTCTGGACGGCTTCAAACGGGTTATATTCGCAGGAAGGTACGTGTTTCAGCGCGGCGGCGTGGAAGACCACATCAATGCCTTCCATTGCCCTTTTCAAACGGAATTTATCGCGGATATCGCCCACGAGGTAGCGGAGATTAGGACGTTCGCCGAGTTCCTCGTAAAGCATATAGTGTTTGGTTTCATCGCGGCTGAGTATTCTGATAACGCCTGTGTTCAAGGCAAGGAGCTGGCGGACTATTTCCGAGCCTATGGAGCCGGTGCCGCCGGTGACGAGAACCTTGGTTTCAGGCCAATCCTGTTTTGATATCGCAATACCGGTGTTATCGGTATTACGGGTTTTTCCCTGATTTCTCATAAGTTATAATTAAACACGAAACTCAGGCAAATGTCAAGAAAATTTGTGTAATGGATGTACCGCCTCAGTCGAGGTGGGTTTTTGCTGGCTTTTCGATAACGCTGAATACGGACGACACACCCCTGGTTCCCCTCTTTTTAGAGGGGACATATACGAATTTCCCCTCTATTAAGAGCCCGCCTTCGCGCACCTGCGTGCCAAAGCACTTCGGTGCGTAGGCACGAAGCCCGCTTCGGCGGGCGTAGGAAGGGGGTTAGGGGTGTGTTAA
>JACRIJ010000110.1 GCA_016220095.1 Planctomycetota bacterium
GGGTTTTGAAGGTAGCAGAGGAATTGGGAGTAAAGGACTTCATCGCAGTGGGGCGATTCGTGTTCGAATACGTGCCAAAGACAAACTAAATTTTTACAACCCCTTGAATATAAGGAGGATAGATTTTACAAACGTTCGTTAGTGAAGTGTGTAATATAAAAATATTATTTTTCAAAATAACGCTTATTCCTTGACTTTTGCGCTTGTATATAGTAAAAATGCGTAAAATTCAAAATTTTGGAGATTCTTCTCTTATGGGAAAAATTATTGTCGCCGTTTTCTTCCTGTTTCTCGCGCCCTATTATGCGGCCGCGCAGGATTTCACCCTCGATGTCAAAGAATACCGTCTGTCTAACGGCATGAAAGTGCTTGTATGCGAAAAACACGACTCCCCCACCATGACACTCTTTATGTCTTTTCACGTCGGTTCAGTAAACGAAACCGATGGCAATACAGGATTGTCTCATTTTCTTGAACATATGATGTTCAAAGGCACGCCTTTCGTCGGCACAAAAGACTACGAAGCTGAAATTCCTCTAATGAAACAAATAGATTCCGCCTATGTAAAAATTGACGCGGAACTGGCAAAACCGGAAAACATACGTGACAAACCGCTTGTCACAGACCTTGAAAAATCCGCAACTGATGTGGAAAAACAACTAAAGCAATTTCTTGTCAAAGACGAACTCTGGAGCCTGTACCTTAAAAATGGCGGCACTGGACTCAACGCGTCAACCGGCCAGGACTCCACACAGTATTACGTGTCTCTTCCGTCAAACCGACTTGAACTCTGGCTCGCGCTGGAAACCGATAGGATTATGCACCCCGTTTTCAGGGAATTTTATTCCGAACGAAACGTCATCCAGGAAGAACGCCGCATGCGCGTGGAAGACAACCCCGCCGGTCTGCTGTACGAACGGTTCAACGCCACGGCAATGACCCTGCACCCCTATAGGCACCCCGTTATCGGATGGATGGCCGATATACGACAGCTTTCCAAAAAGGCCATGGAAGATTATTTTAAGATCTACTACGCCCCTAATAACTGCACGGCTATCATTGTCGGAGATGTTGACGCCAATGAAACAATGAAACTCGTAAAACAATACTTCGAAAAAATCCCGAAAGGCCCTGAAACGCCGCCTATTAAGGTAATTGAACCGCCCCAAAAAGGCGAGCGCCGCATCCAATTGCTCTATGATGCCAATACGCAAATAGTCATCGGTTACCATACACCTGAACTAAAACATCCCGACCAGCCGGTATTGGAAATCATCAGCATGCTCCTCACGGACGGTGCTTCTTCAAGAATGCATAAAAAACTGGTAATTGACAATAAACTCTGTACATCAATAAATACGGATGAATCCGGACGGCAATTCCCGAACTTGTTTGAAATTTCCGCGTCCCCGCTCGCCCGGCATACGCCCGAAGAAGTTGAAGCCGCTATATATGAAGAATTGGAACTCCTTAAAACCTCCCCTGTCGGCGATTACGAATTGGAAAAGGTGCGCAATAAAATACGGGCCGGTCAGATAAGATCCATGGAAACCAACGGCGGAATCGCATGGCAAATTCATTACTACGAGACCCAGGCCAGCAATTGGCAATTCATGCATGACCATTACCAGAGAAAACTCGCTGTCACCGCGGCTGATATCCAAAGAGTCGCAAAAAAATATTTTACAGACGGCAATAAAACCGTGGGAATCCTGCAAAAACCTGAAAACGGCCCCGAACCAAAGGAAAATCATTAAGTCTACTGTTCGTCCTGAAGGATATCTACTGCCTATAATTTGGAGACCTTGAAAATGAAATCTATCTGCCTTTTTCTGACAATATTCGTAGCACTGCTTCTGTGCGCTTGTATATCCGCCCCGCGGGAACAGGCGCCGGCATTCAAAACACAGCCGCGTGATATGCGATTCAGCGAAGTGTCTTTTTCCATACCTGAACCCGCACGGCTCGTGCTTAAGAACGGCGCAACGGTTTTTCTCCTTGAAGACAGCCGCCTGCCCGCCTTGAATGTATCCATCCGTTTTAAGGGCGGCTCCATTTATGACCCGCCTGACAAACGCGGTCTCGCCGAAATGTGCGCGTCTCTAATGAAAATGGGCGGTACAACTACCATAACCGCTGAACAATTGGATGAACGCATGGATTTCCTCTCGGCATCCATCAGAGTTTCCGCGGATTACGAATCCCTGTCGGCATCGCTGTCCGTATTGTCAAAGGATACCGACGAAGGCCTTAAACTCCTCGCAGATGTGCTTCTTAATCCGGCGTTTCCCGAAGAAAAAATCGCATTAAAAAAAGAATGGCTCGCGGAATCGCTCAGACGCGAAAACGACAGCCCCAATACTATTGCGTACAGGGAATTCCGCAAATTGATTTACCCGTCGCATCCGTACGGCGAAAGAGTCGGCGCAAATCTGGATTCGCTGGCGAACATCGCGCGCGAAGATCTCCTGGCATTTCACCGAAATTATTTCAGGCCTAATAACGCCATCATCGGCATTTCCGGAAAGTTCATGAAAAATGAACTGATTGCAAAGTTAAACTCGGCATTCAACGGCTGGAACAGAAATGAAGTATTTTTCCCGCAGGTACCGGAACTGCAGATGCAATATCAGCATTCCCTTAATATAGTTCACAGAAACCTCCAGCAGAGCACGATTCTTGTCGGACACCTGGGAGTTGAAAGGCTGAATAAAGATTATTTCGCGATAAATGTGCTGAATAATATACTGGGCGGCGGCAGTTTTACATCTCGCCTTACGAGCAGGGTGCGCTCTGACGAAGGGCTTGCATACAGCGTTTCAAGCGGCTTTACGTTCATGCGCAATCCTGGATTTTTCAGAGTTTATACCCAGACTAAATGCGAAACAAGCTGGAAGGCTATCGGCATTATACTTGAAGAAATGGAAAGAATCCGCACTGAACCCGTAACTGACGCCGAACTGCAGGACGCCAAAGACGCGATGATAAACAGCTATGTATTCCAATTTCAAACGCCAAGCCAGATAATAAACCAGTATATGGCCGTGGAATTTGACGGACTGCCGCCGGATTACCTGAAAACGTATACGAAAAACATCGCTAAACTCACTCAAAACGACATACTAAATGCCGCGAATGTATACCTGAAACCCGACAAATGCGTCATACTGATAGCCGGAAATGAAGATAAACTGGATATACCAACGGAAATACTGGCAAAAGCAAATAAAATTCAGCTGGAAGAACGAGATGACAAGTGATCAGCGAATATTTATCGTATTTCATAAAAATCGTAATTCTTAAATTTCTATGTTTTTACGCTGAATTTAAGGACTTGCATTCTTAACTCCGCAACTTCGTAACCCCTTTTAACTCCATAACTCCACTCAGGCCAGCAATAATGGGCGGTAGAGGACTCGGACCTCTGACCTCTTGCGTGTCGAGCAAGCGTTCTAGCCAACTGAACTAACCGCCCTTGCGATTATAAGATTGAAAGATTGGAAGATTGGACGCTGACGACTATTTAATAATCTTCCAACCTTGTAATCTTCTAATCTTAGAATCTTTTAATCTTAGAATCTTTAAATCGACTGTGGACCTGATGGGAGTCGAACCCACTGCCTCCTCGATGCGAACGAGGCGCTCTTCCAAATGAGCTACAGGCCCGTAAATTTTTACCCTGCAAAAATTTACAGAGCATTTAAAAGCAGATATAGAATTATATTTCTTTTATTCTAAAAGTCAAGCATTTATTGACAGCGGATTGAACGGGTATTTTTTTACAACAGATTAAACGGATTAAACAACATTTGAACAACCGTAACTCCGCGCAACCCATTAACTCCTTAACTCCGCAACAACGGGTACCCGAGCCGTTCTCTTAACGCAAGATATTTCATCGCGCACTGGCGCGCGATATCTCTAACCCTTCCTATATAAGCAGTCCTCTGGGCCACGCTTATCGCCCTGCGCGCGTCAAGCAGATTAAAGGCATGTGAACACTTCAGGACATAATCATACGCCGGCAGAACAAGGTCATTGGCAATCAGGTTCCTGCATTCCTTTTCATACATGTCAAAAAGAGAAAACAGCATCTTTGTGTCAGCTATCTCAAAATTATATTTGGAAAACTGGATTTCGTCTTCCATGTGGATGTCTTTATATTTTATACCATTAGTCCAATCCAGTTCAAAAAGGCTGTTTTTTTTCTGGATAAACATGGCAATTCTTTCAAGGCCGTATGTAAGTTCCAGGCTGATGGGTTCAAGTTCTACGTTAGCCACCTTCTGAAAATACGTATATTGAGTAACCTCCATGCCGTCCAGCCAGACCTCCCATCCGAGCCCTGTAGCGCCGAGGGTAGGCGATTCCCAATCGTCTTCCACAAAGCGCACATCGTGTTGTTTCAGATCAATGCCGAGATACGCGAGGCTGTCAAGATAGATTTTCTGGGCATCTTCGGGCGCGGGTTTGATAATGACCTGATACTGATAATAATGCTGAAGGCGGTTGGGATTTTCGCCGTAACGGCCGTCCGTAGGCCGGCGCGAAGGCTCAACATAAGCAACCTTCCACGGCTCAGGGCCGAGCACCTTGAAAAAAGTAGCCGTATTAAAAGTGCCGGCGCCCTTTTCAACGTCATAAGGCTGCCATATAAGGCATCCGTAATCGGACCAGTATTTTTCAAGTTTGAGGATGATTTCCTGAAAATTCATCTGTAATTCTCACTAAAAGCAACCATATCTATTGGGCCGTAAAGGCACAAAGACACGAAGTACGACGATTTCTACAACTTTTCCGCTTTGTTCACTCCGTACAGTGTAGAAGAAAAATTAAAACTTGTCAAGGAATTGGAACAAAAAACCTATCAGCCCCCTAATTCCTTCCGGATTTCATTTATATACGGCTCCAATGGTTTCGCAGTTCTCGGATCAAGCTGTATGGTCCTACGAAAATCGTCAAGCGCCTTTTCCCAGTCACTGTTCTCGTAATATGAAAAACCCCGCTCCCAATACGCCTCGGGATAATCCGGCTTAAGCTCTATCGCCGCTGTAAGGTCGTCTATGGCTCCTTTAAGATTGTGCAAAGCCCTTTTGACAATGCCGCTGTAATAGTACGCCTGCACGAATTTCGGGTCAAGATATATGACCATTGCAAAATCGTCCAGCGCGTTGTTTACTTCTTTTCTTTTAAACCTCAATACCCCGCGCGCATAATAACTGCGCACATAGTTCGGGTCAATTTCTATTGATTTAGTGTAATCCTCCAGCGCATTGTCTAAATCACCCTGCATCTCCATCATCAGTCCCCTGTTGCCGTACCCCTTCGGGTCGTTCGGATTGATTTCTATCACCTTGCCGCAATCCTCTATCGCGCCTTTTATGTCGCCCTTATTAAACCTGACCTGACCGCGGTTATTATAAAACTTCGCGCTTTTCGGATTGAGTTGTATCGCTATGGTAAAATCTTCGATCGCGCCGTCAAAATCATCCTTGTCCCTTTTGGCATTCCCCCTGTTAAAAACAGCGTCTTCATAACCGGGAAACAATTTTAATGCCTGCGTATAATCATCTATCGCGCCATCAATGTCCTTCTTCCTGATTTTCATGTTCCCGCGGTCATAATATGCCTGAAAATATCCGGGCTCTATTTCTATCGCTTTTGACAAATCGCTTATCGCGCCGTTAAAATCGCCTTTTTTGCCTTTCATTGAACCGCGGTCAAAATAGCTTACCGCAGAATTTGGGTTTATCCGTACAATCATGGAATAGGCCTCAATCGCATCATCTATCCTGTTCTGGAGATAGTACGAGTTGCCGCGGAGAAAATACGCCCGCGAGGCCTGCGGTTTCACGGCTAATACCTTGCTGAGATATTCCTCCGTCTTCGCAATCTGCCCGGCGCTTGAGTAATACACGGCCAGCCAATAAAGAAATTCCTCCGAATGATACTGTTCATAACCGGCTGTCAGCATTTCAAGAGTCTTTTTGCCGTTTATGTTCCATGAAGTCATGGCCTCAGTGATAACCTTGTACATTTCAAATTCTTCGGGAATTTTTATTTTTCCGCTGGCCAGATGAAAATCCTTCGCCACTTCAGTGTAGATATCATCCGCAGATTTTTTCAGTTCTTCCGCGGTCAACGGCTTATAGGAAATCATTTCATTTTCTATATACTCATCAAACCGCACTATGCCCCGGAGGATATACCCGGCGTCAAATGAAGGGTCAATTTCCAGCGCCTTTGTCAGGTCTTTTACAGCCTGTTTATAATTGCCTTTTTCCCTGTTGAGCATTCCTCGGTAGAAATACCCGGCTGATGTGGGATATTTTTCTATGGAACTGTTAAGCCGGCTTATCGCCTCATCAACCCGTCTCCAAACCTTTGCCATATTGGATTCCAGATTGACGTCGTCTTTCTTGTAGAATTCGGGAAAAACCATGCTCGCGTATCCCCAGGCGTCCTGGACTTCCTTCAACGCCTGGTTTTCCAATTCCTTGTCCTTAGCCTGCCGGGCCAATTGTTCCCTCGTCTCCTTTATCCGTTTTTCGCATTCTATCTTCCTGTTTTCCGCCGTATTGTCGCCTTTTTTCAACGTAAGATATTGAGTATAGCAATTCAGGGCATCATCCCATTTTTGCTCCTTGTAATACATGTCCGCCTGGCCGAGAAAATATTGCGCCTTTTTATTGATATTGAAACTGTAGGCAATCCATATTACGGCGCCCGTAACAAGTATCAGCAGTCCCGCGAAGCTTGCCGCGAAAACAGGCTTGTTTTTTCTGATCTGGCGCGAAACCCTGTATATCGTTGAAGCCGGCCGGGCTTGTATCAATTCGCCATTCAGATAACGTTCTATGTCATCGGCAAAATCCTTTGCCTTCGCATACCGCCTTTCGGGTTCCTTTTCAATGGCCTTCATTATGATTATTTCAAGGTCTTTTTCCACGGACGGATTTACCATGGAAGGCAGTACCGGATCATTATTGATTACCTGCTTGATAACGTCAAAAAAAGTATCGCCCTTAAAGGGGTCATCTCCGGCGCAGATCCTGTACAATACCGCACCGAGTGAAAAAATATCACTGCTGAATCTGAGCTTCGCGGCGCATGCCTGTTCCGGAGACATGTAAGAAGGCGTCCCCATTATAGCGCCTGTCATTGTTAACTTTTTTTCAATGGTCGTCTCCTTTGCCAGCCCGAAATCGGCTATCTTGGGGATTATTTCGCCGTTCTGCCCTGTTGCAAGCAGGATATTTTCAGGTTTTATATCGCGATGAATTATATTATTGGAATGCGCGTAATCCATGCCGGAAATGACCTGCCTCATAAGCCCAAGGAATTCCCTGATGTCTTCACGTGACGGCTTGCCCGTGCGCCTGTCTTTGCACCTGTTTATAAAAAATTCCTCAAGCGTGCCGCCCTCAACGTATTCCATCGCGATATAATAATTTTCTTTATCCTTGCCGATTTCATATATCTGCAGGATGTTGTTGTGCACTAATTTAGCTGCGAGCCGCGCCTCGCGGACGAATCGTTTTATGTCATCCTCCCTGCTCAAGGGGTCTTCAAAGGAAGGAAGAATTATCTTGATTGCGATATAACGCTTAAGTGTGATATCCCACGCCTTATAAACCGAGCCCATCCCGCCGCGGCCGATTTTTTTTACGATAACGTACTTGTCGGCCATCATGCCATGCTCCCTCTCAAACGCCTCTTTCACCTCAGGAGGCGCCTCAGCAAAGGAAGAAAGCAGGTCTGCAGGCAGGTTTTTTTCAAGTTTTTCTTCAATTTGGACTGTCTTGAGCGCGACCTGGCATGATATGCAACTGTACGGCCGTGAGGAATCGTGCTCGTTTTCCAGCACATACCGCTTACCGCATTTTGGACATACTAATATGGCGCTCATAACAAACTCTTTTGAAACGGGACGCGAATAAAGGACAACTCCAAATTCTACCACGAATACGCACGAATAAAAACGTCGTAATCGTTCGGACTTCACGCCTTCGTGGCATTATATATAAACAGGAATGCCAAGTCAACTGATTTATAGCAAAAACCGGCTTGAAAAATATTGACAAATGCGCCATAGCATGCTTTAATAGCATAATGTTCTACGAAGACGTTTTCAGAGCATTAAACCAAAGCAAAGCAAAGTAAAATACGCCATCGCAGGAGGCGTAGCAGTAATCCTGCACGGATATGTGCGCTTTACCGCGGACCTTGATTTAATAGTTCAACTGGAACGTAAAAACATAAGCAGATTCTTCAGCACCGTTGAAGGCATAGGATACATCCCAAAGGGGCCTGTTACTAAAGAGCCATTCATAGATAAAAAGACAAGGCAAGAATGGATACGGCCAAAGAGCATAAAAGTTTTTTCATTTTTTCACAGCAAGAATTGCCTGAAAGTAATAGATATTTTCATAAAAAAACCTTTTGTTTTTGAAACAATTGAAAATGACTTTACGCTGATAAGAATTGCCGATTTCAAGATACCTGTTTTATCAATTAAGCATTTAATCAAGTTGAAAAAAAACGTAAACCATACCCAGGATTTAATTGACATCGCAAACCTGAAAGCATTACATTACGTGGAACAAATAACAAGCTCATCAGACATGGTGCATGAACACCTGAAACACTTTCAGAAAAGCTCATACGAAGAAAGGCTTAACTGGCTGGAAGAGGCAAATGAATTTGTCCTAAAAACGAGAATACGGAAGGAAAATCGAAAGAGAAATGACGAGACGACGCAGTCTATAGGTCTTTAAATCTTGCAATCCTGAATCCGTTATTGCCGTTCGTTCTGCATGTTTCATTTTCATTCTTCATCCTTCGTTACGAACTCCTGACTCAAGACTCAGGACTCTTCAGGGGTACAGCCTGTTGAGCATCCTCGCGAACGGGATGGTTTCCCTGACATGTTCGCTTCCGCATATCCATGAGACTGCGCGTTCAACGCCGAGGCCGAAGCCGCCGTGCGGCACAGTTCCGTACTTGCGCAGGTCCAGGTACCATTCAAAGGCCTTCCTGGGAAGTCCGTGTTCTGCAATCTTTTTTTCAAGGTATTCCAGGTCATCCGCGCGCTGTCCGCCGCCGATAATCTCGCCGATTCCCTCGGGCGCAAGTACGTCCACGCACAGCGCCTTGTCCAGATGCTCGGGGTCCTGCTTCATGTAAAATGCCTTTATTGCAAGCGGATACCTGTGCACCATAACGGGCTTGTCAAAATTCTTTGAAATAGCCTCCTCGTCAGGCGCGCCGAAATCGTTGCCGTATTCAAAAGGCAGGCCTGCTTTTTTAATCAACTCAACCGCTTCATCGTAACTTATCCGCGGGAACGGTGCGTTGATCTTTTCCAGCGGCGCGGTATTTCTTTCAAGGGTTTTCAGTTCTTCCTTGCGGTTTTCCAGCACCCTGTGCACTATGAATGTTATAAATTCCTCAGCTACGTTCATGACATCGTCAAGGTCCGCATAGGCAATTTCGGGTTCTACCATCCAGAATTCCGTAAGGTGCTTGCGGGTCTTGGATTTTTCCGCCCTGAATGTCGGGCCGAAAACGTAAACCTTGCCGAATGCCATTGCGCCGACTTCGCCGTAAAGCTGGCCGCTCTGGGACAAATAGGCTTTTTCATCAAAATAGCCGACCTCAAAAAGATTAGTGGTGCCCTCGCATGCCGCTGGAGTAAGTATAGGGGCGTCCATCAGCACGTATCCATTGGAATCAAAATAATCCCTGATGGCCTTTACTATTTCCGCGCGAACGCGCAGAGTGGCGTGCTGTTTTTTTGAACGTAACCACAAATGGCGATTATCCATAAGAAAAGCCGGGCCATGCGTTGACTGATGGCTGATGGGATAATCCGCGACGAGCTGAAGCAATTTAACATCCGTAAGAGTAAGCTCAAAGCCGCTGGAAGCGCGCTTATCTTCGCGGACAATGCCTTTAACTATAATGGACGATTCCTGCGTCAGTTTGCCCGCAAGCTCAAAAATCGGCTCAGGCAATTCGTTTTTCACGCCGACCGCCTGGACAATGCCCGTGCCGTCGCGCACCTGAAGGAAATGTATTTTGCCGCTGGAGCGAGAGTTGTATAGCCAGCCCTTGACGGTCACTTCCTTGCCTACGTGGTGTTTTAATTCACTGATGTATGTCTGGTCTTTTTTAAGCATATAGAAATCCTAAATAAATTTACGATAACAGACGGGAATATACACTTTCAGGGATGTTAAGTCAAGAAGAAAAAAATGCGCCCTGAGGGACTCGAACCCACGGCCCGATGATTAAGAATCATCTGCTCTACCAGCTGAGCTAAGGGCGCATAAATAAGCCTAATAATTATAACATTGAAATAAATTCAGTCAATATTTTTTTGATTTGTTTGATTTGCGCCTGATTGCAAAACATCCTGTTTTTAACAACAGATTTAGCAGATTGAACGGATTACAACTGAATAACCAACGCAGCCACAGAGGACACTGAGCATTGTTTTCTCTTTAACTATGACGCTCCTCATCCCGTCCTTCATTTTTCATTCTTCATTTTTTACTTAAACACTTCAATCACCACATCCGGGCACACAAGCGCGCAGGACTTGCATCCGGTGCACTTGTCAGGCAGTGCGAATTCCGCGTACTGCACCCCTCTGGCGTTCAGTTTTTCGCTCATTTTAATGCACAGTTTCGGGCAGAAATGAACGCATAATCCGCAGCCTTTGCATTTATCCTTTTTGATCTCTATCCTTGGCATAATCAAGCGATCCTTTCCAGTTTAATTTTGATACCAGCGTGTCGTAAAACGTCCTTATGCCGGTATCCACTATCTTGAATCTGTATTGTGATTTAGTAACGACTAATTTGTCATTTTCATGAAGGTACATGAATATCTGTCCGTCAACGGTCAGGACTATTTCCTCCGGTTTTTTTGCGATTTCCAGGACGATGGAATGCGAAGGCGGTATAACCAGCGGCCGGATGCTCAATGAGTGCGGGCATATTGAAGTAACGATAAAGGAATCAATGTCCGGATGCACCACGGGCCCGCCGGATGAAAGCGAATGCGCCGTAGAGCCCACAGGCGTGGAAATTATCACGCCGTCGCCTTTGAACGTGGTCACGTACTTGTCATTAATCAGGAGATTTACGTAGAGCATTCTTGAAATAGTGCCCCTCGTAACGACCGCGTCATTAAGCGCGATAAAACTGCCCATTTGTTTGTTGTTCCGTATTATCCTGCAATCCAGCATCATCCGTTCCCTGACCTTAAGGTTTTTTGTAAGGAGCTTCTGAAAATGGGTCTTAAGCTCTTCTATTTTCAATTCCGCGAGAAAGCCGAACTTGCCGACGTTTATGCCGACCACAGGAATCTGGTTTTTACCGAGCCTCCTCGCCGTTGAAAGCAGAAGCCCGTCCCCGCCAAAAACAAGCACGAGGTCGGCCTTGATGTTCTCAAGGCTCATCCTGCCGGTCAGGTCTTCGCCCGCGATCTTAGCGTGAACCTTAAGCAACGGTTTAAGCTGTTCAATCAGGTCAACCACGCCTTCTTTTCTTGAATCACCGAGAATGATTACTTTACGCATTTGTAATTCCTTATTTAGAGCCTGAATTTAACTTTACGCCCTTTGCATTCTGAAGTATTTTCTTAAAGATATACCTGAAAATACCGTCCGCGGACAGGTCAAGCTGGTCAAGCAGAACATTGCGGTCGCCGTGTACGATAAACCTGTCGGGTATTCCTATGGAATAGAATTTATTAAGGCTGATTTTCATATTAGCCGCGAGTTCCAGCACCGCGGAACCGAATCCTCCGGCCGCCGAATGTTCCTCTACCGTAAGAATAAAAGGCTGTTCGTCAAAAAGGCCGGCAAAGAGTTCCGAATCAAGCGGCTTGGCAAATCGCGCGTTCACGACTGTAAGTTCCACGCCATAATCTCTAAACGCCTTAGCCGCGGCATAAGCCGGATAAGCTGTAGTACCGTACGCGATTATAACGCCTGCCTTGCCTTCCATAAGGACTTCGGCTTTTCCGTATTTTATTGCGCCGCTGTTTTGCGCGAACAAATCCTCTTCAGGCACGTTTGTGCGGGGATACCGTATGGCGCAGGGATGGTTGAATTCTACGGCAAACTCAAGCATCTTCGCAAGCTCTGTGCCGTCCTTGGGGGACATGAGAACCATATTCGGAAACGCCCTGAGGTACGCAATGTCAAAAACACCGTGATGCGTAGGGCCGTCATTGCCGACCATCCCCGCCCTGTCCATGGCAAATACTATTGGCAAATCCTGAAGGCAAGCCTCCTGAAAAACCTGGTCAAGGGCGCGCTGAAGGAATGTTGAGTAGATTGCCACAACAGGCCTTAATCCGGAATACGCAAGCCCTGCGGCAAGACCTACCGCATGCTGTTCGCAGATTCCCACGTCAAAAAACCTGTTCGGAAATTCCTTTTCAAATTTTACAAGACCGGTGCCGTCAGGCATCGCGGCCGTTATAGCGGCTATTTTTTCGTTTTTTTGCGCTAATTTTATGATTGCCCTGGCAAAAACATCCGTATAAGTCGTATTGTTTTTTACGCCCGCGCTGATGATTTTAGGTTCCGGCGGTTTCGGTGAAATGCCGTGTAACTTGAAGGGGTCTTTTTCGGCAAGCTCATATCCTTTGCCTTTTTCCGTAACCAGATGGACGATAACAGGGCCGCTAAGTTTTTTTATATCATTGAAAACCTTTACAAGATTTTCTATATTGTGCCCGTCAAACGGCCCATAGTAATGAAACCCGAGCGCTTCAAAAAAATATCCGCCGATAGTCGCCTTTAAGGACGCCCTGAGATGGTCAATGGCCTTTTCCATGGGCTGGCCTATCAAAGGCAGGCGGTCAAGTATCTGCTGGACATCCTTCTTAATATCCTGATACAGGGGCATGATTCTGACCTTGCTCAGGTAATCCGCCATAGCGCCGACGGTCCTGGAAATAGACATGCTGTTGTCATTTAGTATTACGATGAGATTTTTCTTTAAGGCGCCGCTGTTGTTAAGCGCCTCGTACGTAGCGCCGCAGGTCATGGCGCCGTCGCCGACCACTGCGATAACATGGCGATTCGTACCGAGAATCTTATCCCCGCAAAGAATACCGAGTGCTGTAGAAACCGAAGTGCCCGCGTGCCCCATCGTAAAAGGGTCGTAAGGGCTTTCATCTTTTGACGTAAAACCGCTCAGGCCCTTGTATTGGCGCAGGGTTTTGAAATATTCCCTGCGTTCAGTCAGTATCTTATGCGTATAGCATTGGTGGCTGACGTCCCAGATAATGCGGTCTGTCCTGAAATTAAACGCGTAATTGAGCGCGATGGTAAACTCCACGGCGCCGAGATTTGAACCCAAATGACCGCCGTTAACGGCGACAACTTCCTTGATGTACTCCCTGATCTCAGCCGCGAGAACGGGCAACTTGTCCATAGGAAGCTTCTTAACGTCTTCAGGCGTATTAATTTGCGGAAGTATCTTATTCATTTCAATTACTGCCATACCTGCATAATATCGTCAAAAACCGCAGGTTAGCTGTATAACTGCATATTATAACACAAAAACCGTATGAGTCAATGATTTTGCGATATGCGATGTGCGAACTGTGATTTGAGATTTCAGATTCAGGATACGACGAACGTTATTTTTGCCACGAAGACACCAAGGCACGAATATTGAAAAACGCGGAAGGAAGAACGGGATGAAAGACCATGTGTCCGTCGTACCTCGCTATACGCTAAATCATCAAAATTTTACCGCCTAACCCCATAACTCCGCAACCCCTTAACTCCGCAACTCCTACCTGTTCCTGTCAACTATATATTCTGCCAGGGCTGAAAGGAATTCTTTATGCCTTGAGGCAGGCAATATGTCCAGGTATTTTACGGATTTTTTTATAAATGCCATGGCCTTTTCCTGCGTCTTACTGACCGCACCGAGGCTCACGAATATATCCTTCACGGCTGTTACGTCATTAGAATCCGCGCCCGGATTGCCCAGGACGCGTTTCAATAATGCGGTCTGTTTTTTATCCGCCCTCTTAAACGCCTCCAGCACAATCAACGTCCTTTTGCCTTCTCTTATATCGGAGCCAACGGGTTTGCCGAGTTTTTTCTGGTCGCCTGTAATTCCAAGGATATCATCCTGCAATTGAAACGCCAGTCCCGCGTAATAAGCATAATTAGAAACGGCATCTGCATATTTATGATTCAATTTACCGGTTCCTATGACAGCGCCGGCGCGGCAGGAAAAACTCAAGAGCGCCGCGGTTTTTTTAGCCAGCATTTGCAAAACTTGTTTTTCCGTAACATTGCCGGGCTTAGTGAAAGACAACTGGACATCAACGGTTTCGCCTTCCATCACATCATTAATAAGCCGGCCTTCAAGCTCTGCAATAAGCGCTATAACTACGGCGGGCGGAACTTTATTTTGCGCGAGCCGCGCCATAAGCGTTACCGCAAAACCCTGAAGGATATCCCCTGCGAGTATAGCCACGCAACGGCCGTATTCTTCGGACAATTTTGCGGACAGGCCGAAAACTGCCGTTTTTTCAGCAAAGTATCTGTGCACGGTCAGCGCCTCTCGGCGCAGGTCATCATTATCTATAATGTCATCGTGAACGAGGGTCCACGTATGAAAGGCCTCAACAGCCGCGGCTGCGGGAAGCGCTTGTTTCATGTTACCACCGGCGGCGGCGCAGGAATTCAACAAAAGCGCCGGCCTGATGCATTTTTTCTTTAATTGAAAATACCTTAACGCGCCCTCTTTAAGGTCTGCGGGAGCGAAGCCCGAGGAACCGGCGGCGTCAAGCAGGTAATCCGTGACCAGAACGGAAACCCTTGCGAGTTCGGATTCTACCATCTTTTGTTTTTGCATGTTCATCAGTTTCTAAATCCTAAACTTATATATTTTCTTGCCGCGAAGGACTTATTCAGTGGCTTCAGTGCATTCAGTGATTATAGAAAGTCTACTGAAAGTCTTTCTTTTTCAATTCGCCTTTTTCGTCCGGCGGCTCGTCCTTGAGGAGGACTTCAATCTTCTTCTCGGCGGAATTCAGGATTTCATAGCATTTTTTCAATGACTTCATGCCGGTTTCGTATTTTGACATGGCGGTTTCAAGCCCGAGTTCGCCGCCTTCAAGCTCTTCAATGGTTTTTTCAACCTGTTTCAGGAAATCTTCAAATTTTTCTTTTGCCATAGATTAACCTTTCATACAGAAAACTAAAAAACAATGACGGTTTTTGCCACGAAGGCACGAAGACGCGAAGTTTTAACAAAACGACGACGACATTTTACAGTGACTGGACGAGACTTGGACGAGACACGACGATTTCTTTGGTTTACGATTACGCGTCCGTACGTCAATCATCAAATCGCAAATCATCCAGTCATTAAATCCCAAACGTTCTTCATTATTCATTTTTCATACTTTATACTTCGTCACTGTCCACTGACCGATAGTCGCAACCAGCGGCTACAACCGGCCACTCGTCAAGTAACTTCGGAAACTATTTCCCCATCCGACAGGCGCGTTTTTATCTTATCTCCGGCCTTTACCTGTCCGGAGGAAGTCAATATCTTATCATCTTTCGTAGTCACGCTATAACCGCGGGCGAGTATTTTAAGCGGATTTATTGCTTCCATGCGGCCTGCCAAGGCTGAAAGACTGCTTTTGCCGGATTTAAGGATATTATTCACGGCCAATTTCATCCTCTCACCCCTGTCATCAAGCCGCTGTTGGAATTGCCTTATGATTTCCATAGGGCTTTTCAAAGCAAGGCGCTTTTCCAATTGTTTCAGGCCCACCTTATGGTCCTGCAGTTTTTCCTTAAGCAACGCCTGCATTTCCACCCTATAATCGTCAAGATGGTCAAACAGCTCCTGCCTTAACGGCACTACGAGTTCCGCGGCCTTTGTAGGCGTTTGAGCGCGCGCGTCCGCGACGAGGTCGGATATGGTTATATCAATCTCATGCCCGACTGCCGAAACTACGGGCACTTCCGAGGCATGGACCGCCCTGACAACTATTTCTTCATTAAAAGACCACAGGTCTTCAATACTGCCGCCGCCGCGGCCTATAATAATGACTTCAACGTCTTCCAGCGTATTTAAATATTTAATGCCTTGCGCAATCTCTTCCGCAGAGCCTTCACCCTGCACCCTGGACGGGTAAATCAAGACGCGCGTTTCAGGAAAACGCATGTTTATTCCGTTGAGGATATCGCGCACGGCCGCGCCTGAAGGAGACGTTACCACGCCCACCGTATGAGGCAGAAACGGCAAAGGTCTCTTGCGGGATTCGTCAAAGAGCCCTTCTTTGTACAACTTTTCCTTTAACTGTTCAAAGGCGAGCTGTAAAGCCCCGACTCCTTTAGGTTCCATGGAGGATGCTATTATCTGATACTGCCCGGAATTTTCGTAAAGAGTGACCCTGCCGTGCAGTATAACTTCCATGCCGTCTTTCAACTCAAATTTTATCCTGACCGCGGTGCCGGCGAACAAAACCGCTCTTACCTGGCAATCTTTGTCTTTAAGCGTAAAATACCTGTGGCCGGAATCATATAAACGCAAATTTGATATCTCGCCGGAAACCCATACGGAACCGACGTTTTGTTCAAGCATGCCCTTGACGCGGCGGTTTAATTCCGTGACAGTAAGCACCTTCCTTACGGCATCCTTGGCAGGCGTAACCGGCGAAGGCTTTTCATCAAAAAGTTCCATATCTTTATTATATATCATTAAGAAAACGAGTCAACTATAATTTGACTTTACGGCGTTTTTTTGGTAGAATACTTAAGAGTCCGGAGTCGGGAGTCCGGCCATCCTGACCCATTTTGCATTCTTCATTCTCGTAATAACTGGAGGATTTTATGAAAAAAGTGTTGTGTGTAGTGATTATAGCATTATTCCTCTTTTCCCCCTGTATAAAAGAAACATTTGCGCAGGGAAAACCCAAAGCGCCTTTGCAGGAACGGGTGGACAAGGCGATTGACAAAGGCTTGGATTATCTCAAAGACAAGTTCAAGGGAAAAGACTTCAAGGGCGAGGATTCAGAACTTGTGCTATTCACGTTTTTACACGCGGGATTAACCAAAAAGGACGCCATCGTCAAAAAGGCCGCAAGAGACCTTATGGGCAAAAAACTCGGCCGCACTTATAATGTCGCGCTTCTGGCAATGGCATTAGAGGCGCTTGACCCGATGGAATACCAGGACAAGATCGCCGAATGCGCGCAATTCCTTGTGGATTCTCAATGCCCTAACGGCCAATGGAGTTACGAATGCCCTGGTTGGAAAACCGACGCCAAAAGCGGAACCCGCAAAAAAGCCGCAGTTGCTTCCGGCGGCGACAAAGAAGAGCCCGCCATAGGCAGAGTTGAAATCAAGGCCAACCCCCAGCAGACATTGCCTGACGGCGACAATTCCAACACCCAATACGCGCTCCTCGGCCTGCGCTCCGCATACAACAGCAATATCATGATACCCAAGGAAACCATGGAAAAGGCCGCGCAATTTCTCAGCAGCAGGCAGATGGCGGACGGCGGCTGGTGTTACAGCGTTACCGGCGCATCGGATGATTATAGTTACGGAAGCATGTCCACTGCAGGCCTCGGCGGCTTATGCATTTCCAGATTTTACCTCGGCATAGACCTGCAAAAAGACGGTACTATCCAAAAAGGCAGTGAATGGTTCGCAAAAAATTTCAAGGTTGACGCCAATCCCGGCGCCGATACGGCCAACAGCATAAAATTAAGAGTTGAATCAAACCTCGGCCAAGGAATGGTCCTTTATTATTACCTTTACGGACTTGAACGCGTCGGGGTATTCCTGAGCACGGAAAAGTTCGGGGACCACGAATGGTACAATGAAGGCGCGGAATTCCTTCTGGGCCAGCAGGACAAAAAAGAAGGCAAATGGGGAAACGGAACTCTTGAGACATGCTTTGCCATACTTTTCCTGAAACGCGCCACCGCGCCGCTGAAGGCAGTGGAATCAGGACTTGATACAAGAGAACCGGTACCGCAGGACAAATGAGTCTGAGGTCTGGAGTCCGTTTCGGATTTCGGCCTTCATTTTTCCTTCTTCCTCCTTCATAGGAGTATGGAGTCTGAGGTCTGGAGTTAACTACGTGATCCGTTTTCCGTGGCCTGTGGCGCGCCATGCACCAGTACCGGTACATGGCCCGTTTAAACGGGAACCTGAAAACGTTCTTCATTCTTATAATAATGGAGGATTTTTTATGAAAAAAGTGTTGTGTGTGGTGATTGTTGTGTTATTCCTGTTCTCTCCCAACGTGAAAGAAACATTCGCGCAGGGAAAACCCAAAGCGCCTTTGGAAGAACGCGTGGACAAGGCAATTGACAAAGGCGTTGATTATCTCAAGGATAAGTTCAAAGGCAAAGACTTCAAAGGTGAAGACGCCGAACTTGTTCTGCTCACCCTTCTGCACGCCGGGCTTGATAAAAACAACAAGCTGGTAAAAAAAGCGGCTAAAGACGTATTGAGCAAGAAAATGATAGCAACTTATAATGTCGGCGTGCTTGCCATGGCCCTTGAAGAACTTGACGCGCTTGAATACCAGGACAAGATCGCCGAATGCGCGCAATTCCTTGTGGATTCGCAGTGCAAAAACGGCCAATGGGGTTATAATTGCCCGGAATGGAAACCCGCATTGACCAAATCCGGCAAAAAGAAAGCCGCAGTTGCAAGCGGCGGCGAAAAAACCGATGAACCCGCTATCGGCAGAATAGAAATCAAACCAGATCCCAAAGGCGGCGAGGTTGGAGACAATTCAAACACGCAATATGCCCTTCTCGGACTGCGCTCCGCGGCCAATGCTAATGTTGTAATTCCCAAAGAGACATGGGAAGCCGCGGCAAGATTCCTTGAATCCAGACAGCTTGGCGACGGCGGCTGGTGCTACAGCCAGCTTTTTTACAACCTTAATGACGATACAAGCTACGGAAGCATCACTACGGCAGGCCTCGGCGGCCTTTGCATCGCTAAATTTTACCTCGGCGTTGACATTGAAAAAGATGGAAAAATAACTTCCGGGAAAAACTGGCTGACAACCAATTTCAAGGTTGACGCCAATCCTGGCGCGGCTAACGCGAACAACGTTAAAGATATCGTTGAAAAAAAGTTTTCCCAGAGTATTGTTTACTATTACTATATGTACGGGCTTGAACGCGTCGGCGTATTCCTGAAAACGGATAAATTCGGAACGCATGACTGGTACGTGGAAGGCGCCGAATACCTGCTGAGCCAGCAGGAAAAAGAAGGCAAATGGGGAACCGGCACAACCGAAACCTGTCTTGCCATCCTGTTCCTTAAACGCGCGACAAGGCCGTTAAAACCGGTTGAATCCGGATTGCCTTTGAAAGAACCCGTTCCACAGGACAAATGAGTCTCAGAGTCCGGAGTCAGAAGTCCGTTTCGGATTTCAGCCTTCATTTTTCCTTCTTCGTAGAAGTCTGAAGTCCGGACAACGGGAACCGGAAAACGGCCTTCCTTCTTCATTATTCATTTTTCATTATTCGTATATGAGTAAGATAACCTATCCCAAAGAAGTGAAATTGTTCATCGGGATTCTAACGGCATTTGAAGACCTCCTGACGCCTCTCAAAGAGACGCTTCAGGCGGAATATGGCGAGATTGACCTTGAAAGCCCGTTGTTTGATTTCACACAGACCGCTTATTATGAAACAGAAATGGGGAGGAACATCAAGAAGAAATTCTATTCGTTCAAAAACCTGATTGACCCCGGCGTCATAGCCGGAATAAAAATTCGCACGAATGAAATTGAAGAAATCTTTGCAAAGAAATTCCCTAAAGGCGTTTCCCGTCCTGTAAACCTTGACCCGGGCTACATTGAAGCAAGCAAGGTCGTGCTTGCGTCGGCAAAGAATTTTTCTCACCGGATATACGTGGAAAAAGGCATTTACGCTGAAATCACCCTGCATTTTTCCAAAGGCGGGTTCCGTGAACATGAATGGACTTTTCCGGATTATAAGACGGAAGGATACCAGAAGTTTCTGAAAATAACCCGTGATGAATACATGAGGCAGGTGAGTCTGTGAATCCTGGCGGTTTAAAGGTCTTGTGACTTGATATCTTGATGATTTACGGCCGCGTGTCCGCACGTCAACCATAAAATCACTAAACCACCAGATCCTTAAATTACAGCACGTCCTTCATTCTCTATTTTTCATTCTTGATTTGTTGGAGCAATTTTTCCGCTTCCGGGGTATTGATATTTCTCAACACTGAAAACAAGAGCTCTTTTTCGGGGAAATCCGGCTGTTTAATGGCGTTCTCCATTGGCGCAAGGCACGCGTTTCCCAGTCTTATAAGGTGTTCTTTTACATACCGCTTGCCGGCTTCTCCTTTCAGCCGGGCAGTCAATATCTCAATACCCTTCTCCGCCTTTGCCCCGCCCTGTAATTGCTTCATTTGCACGTCCGCGCTTATTACCTCATTCAATTCCTCAATATATGCCTGAGCGATATCCCTGGGCAGAGCAGTATCCTTTTCAAACAAAGGGATTGCCTCCTTTGCGCCAAGGTAAACCAGCAATTTTGCCATACACGCTTTTGTATAACTGTCATCCTGAAAGCGCGGATAGGCATAGACAATATCAGCTGTCAGGGACGAGTCCTGGAAATTTTTTACGTCAATAATTTCCTGCACGAGGCCTGTAATTGTCCTGATATCGTTATCAGTAAAATCCTTAGTACGGTCAAAAATTTCCGTAAGCTGTTTCAAGGAAGGATTTTCAGGCCTGATATTTTTAGGCGACGGACAGCACGTGTAGGTAAAAAATGCGGCGCACGCTATTACGCCAATCATGGCCGCGGTTGCTATTATGGATTTGTTTCTCATAAAAACCCCCCTGAATATGGTATCTTATTCTTAATGACTATGCCAAAAACGTTCAATGCCTTTACAACGGATTTCGTGTCTTCGTGCCCTCGTGGCAGAAGACCGTGGCGGGTTTAGCTGCGGCTGTTTAAATTAATTCTGTCTGAATCCTGAATATATCATTCAAACCTTTTTTAGCCAGGGCAAGGAGTTCGTTCAATGTCTGTTCGGAAAACGGCTTATGTTCCGCAGTGCCCTGTATTTCAACAATATGGCCGGATTTTGTCATAACCACGTTCATATCAACTTCAGCGGCAAAATCCTCTTCGTAGCACAGGTCCAGCGTCGGTGTTCCTTTAATAACGCCCACGCTGACCGCAGCCACATGGTCTTTTATCGGATTAAGCATTATCCTCTTTTCTTTCAACATTGATTTAACCAGGTCTGAAACAGCGAGAAAAGACGCCGTAATAGACGCTGTCCTTGTGCCGCCGTCGGCCTCAAGCACATCGCAATCAATCCAGATAGTCCTCTCGCCGAGCAATTCCATATCAACCACGCTCCTGAGAGCCCTGCCGATAAGCCGTTGTATTTCCACGCTCCTGCCGTCCACTTTACCGGCCTTATCACGCTGTTTCCTTTGCAGTGTTGAGCCCGGAAGCATCGCGTATTCCGCCGTAAGCCATCCCTTGCCGGTATTTTTCAGGAAAGGGGGAATGGATTCTTCCACATTTGCCGTACACAGGACTTTCAACCTGCCGGCTTCCATCAACACGGCGCCGGGCGAAGTGGAAATGAAATTCCTGGTAATTTTTATCTTGCGCAATTCATCGTTATTCCTGTTATCGGGCCGCATAAATAGGTATTCCTTAATGTGATGGATTCCGCGCAGGGAGCGCCTTCGTGGCTAAAAGTTGCGGAATTAGACTCTAATCTTCAGATTCGGATTCATTTTCAGCATCGGGTTCGGCACCGGGCGTTTCCTGCGCATTTTCTTTTTCTATGGCATTCAGCAGTTCCGAAACGCGCATTGCCTCAACGAGGTCCTTATCTATCTGAAAAAAAAGTTCCGGGATATGTTTAAGCCGCAGGTTATGGCACAATTCCTTCTGGATAAATCCGCGCGCGTGCTTAAGCGCTGAAAGTGTCCTGTGCTGAATGACTTCATCGCCGAGTATTGAAAGCAAAACCTTTGCAGACCTGTAATCCGGCGAGATTTCAACTTTAGTAATGGTAATAAACCCGAGCCTTGGATCTTTCATTTCAAAGAGGATTATCCGGCTCAATTCACGCAGAAACTCGCGCGAAAGCCTTTCGCCCCTTCTTGAAACAGGCATATGTTACTCCGTAGGATATAAGATTACTGATTTAAGATTGCAGAGCCGAAAATTACAAATTGAAGCTCCCTGTAGCAAGCTGCAGGGAATTCGCCCTTCGTCTTACTCAGGACTGCAGCATACAGTGACGATTAAAAGATTAAATATTTAATCTTTTCTGATAACGGCGCGGAAAAGGAATTACACGCCCAATTTACGCGCTATTTCCTTTATGCGGTATGATTCAATTATATCTCCGCTTGCCAAATCGTTAAAACCTTCTATTCTGATGCCGCATTCATAGCCTTCGGCCACGTCATGCACGTCATCCTTAAATCTCTTAAGAGACGCGAGCCGTCCCTGATGCAGGAGGGTTTTATTCCTGAACAGCCTTACCATATTTGATCTTTCAACCTTGCCATCGGAGACTATGCAGCCCGCGATAGTGCCGATTCGTGAAATATTATAGACCTCTTTTACATGGAGATGTCCGGTAGTTTCTTCAACCCTTTCCGGCTCAAGCTGGCCTTCCATTGCCTTTTTGACATCATCCATCAACTGATAAATGACCTGATAGATATGGACTTCAACGCCTTTTTCCTGAACGAGGACCTTGGCGCGTTCGTCAATAAACGTATGAAAACCCACAATTATGGAATCGGTAACATCCGCGAGGAGCACGTCGGATTCGTTTATGTTTCCGACACCGAAGTGTATTATTTTAACTTTAACCTCGCCGGTAGAAAGGTTTTTCAGGGATTCACTGATAACCTCAGCCGAGCCTTTAACGTCCGTTTTCACGACGACCCTGACTTCTTTTATGTTGCCGGATTTAATATGTTCAAACAAATTAGTAAGCGTAATATGCTGTCTAATCGCAAGCTGTTTGGAATGCATGACGCGTTCGCGTTTTTCAGCGATCTCTTTTGCCTGCTGAATAGAATCAAGGCAATAGAACTTATCGCCTGCTTCAGGAACTGCGGAAAGTCCGAGCACTTCAACAGGCGTGGAAGGTTTCGCGAAATGAACTTCCTTTCCGGCGCTTGAGAACAATGCCCTTACTTTTCCATATGAACGTCCGCAGAGTATTATATCGCCCTTTTTAAGCGTACCGGTCTGCACAAGAAACGTAGGAGCAATGCCTTTACCTTCGTGAATTTTCGCTTCAAGCACGACCCCGCGCGCCTTTTTATTGGGATTTGCCTTCAATTCAAGCACTTCAGCTTGCAGAAGAAGCATGTCAAGCAGGGTATCTATGCCGGTGCCTGCCATGGCTGATACTTCCGCGTATACCGTATTGCCGCCCCATTCGTCGGGAATAAGGCCGAGCTGGGACAGCTGTTGTTTAACCCTGTTGGGATTAGCTTCTTTTTTATCCATTTTGTTCAAAGCGGCCATCATTGTAACCTTAGCCTCTTTGGCATGCGAAATAGCCTCTTCGGTTTGCGGCATAACGCCGTCATCCGCGGCAACGACAAGCACGGCTATATCCGTAACATTAGCGCCTCGCGCGCGCATGGCAGTAAATGCCTCGTGGCCGGGGGTATCAAGAAAAGTAATAAGCTTTCCTTTAACCTCAGCCTGATAGGCGCCTATATGCTGGGTAATGCCTCCGGCTTCTTTTTCAGCGATATTCGCACTGCGAATCTTATCAAGAAGCGTGGTCTTGCCGTGGTCAACGTGCCCCATAATTACGACTATAGGCGGCCTGGGAACAAGGTCTTCCGGCCTGTCGGACTCTTCGGCAAGCACGGTTTCTTCGCTTTCCGTTGCTTTCTTGATTTCAATCTGCAGATTGAACTCCAACCCCATGAGCACAACGACTTCTTCAGTAAGAAAATCGTTTATCGTAAGCATTATATTATTGTCGATCAGCTTTTTCATAAGCTGATTTATTTTCAATCCTGTAAGATGCGAAAAATCCTTCAAAGCTATAGGCGGGATTATGGCGAATTTCTTTTCTTCCCTTGGGATTTGTACGGGACGTTCCTGCGGCTTCGGAATCATTGGCGCGCGCCTCTGCTGGAAAACCGGCGCCGCGTGTTTCGGGTCATATTTCTTGTTTTCCACCCCAGGGGCAACAGACTGTTTGTTATCATCTTTGACCGCGGGATTCTTATCTTTCTGGTATTTTACAACCTTACCCCTGCGTTCCCTGATTATAGTTTCCTCGGCATTGGAATAATACGCCACTTCGGACGGCCTGATTATCCTGCCGTGTATATCCGTACTTGACGGTCCCTCGGTCATTACAACCGACGTAAGCGGAGATTCGGTTTTTTCTCCGGCTATCTTAACCGGTTTTGCCTGGATGAACAGCGCGGGCGGCTCAGCCGGAAGGAGTTTCTTTTCGGTTGAAGGTTTTGGATGAACTGCCGCCGTATGGACAGGGAATTTCTTCTGGTATGGTGACAACGGCCTATGCGGTTCCGGAGCTTTTACAGGAGGTTTGGCCGCCGCCGCTGCTGCGGCTGCCGCGGCCGCTTCGGCTTCAGCTGCCGCCTTTTTTGCCTGCGCGGCCAGTTCCTTTTTGGTAGGCTTTACTTCAGGGAATTTTATCACAAACTTGCCGCCCGATATCGCGTTCGCGATAAGCCTGGCAAGCTCTTCATCCATCATCGTGACAGGGTTTTTGTTTTTCAAAACCAACCCCGCGCGGGATGCCTTTGAAATAAAGTCACCCGTGGAATAACCCATTTGTTTTGCTAATTCATACAGTCTTATTTTCATTTATTTCTTCTCCGCCGGTATTCGTGTCATTGCCGGACGAAGGAGTCTCCTTATCATCTGGAATATCAATATTATCAGCACGGCCCGGCTGGCTGTCAGAATCCGTCTCCTGGCCCGCCGGTTCTAAATTATCCTGTTTATCCGTATTGGTATCCGCAACAATTGTTTCAGACGCTTCACCTGATGAGGTACCGCCTTCTTCAGGCTCTTCAGTCGCTTCAGCCTGTTCCTCAGTCGCCTGTTCCCCGGTCGCCTGATCTTCGGTCGTTTGTTCCTCGGTCGTTTGTTCTTCAGTCGTCTGTTCCTCGGCTGTTTGTTCTTCGGTCGTCTGTTCTTCTTCCGCAGGTTGTTCAGGGCATACCACGTCAATATCCCATTGCGTCAATTTTGAAGCCAGCCGCACATTTTGTCCTCCCCTGCCGATAGCAAGAGGAAGCTGGTCTTTTGAAACTATAACGACCGCCTTCTGATTTTCCTCGTCAAGCGTTATTGAACGGCTCTCCGCCGGCCTCAAGGCGTACTTTACAAATTCCACGATGTCATCCGACCACGGTATTATGTCTATGCGTTCGCCGAAAAGCTCATCTGAAATATGCTTGATACGCGTGCCCCTGACGCCTACGCAGGCGCCGACAGCGTCCACTTTCTGGTTCGTTGATTCAACGGCTATTTTCGTCCTGAAACCGGGTTCGCGGGCTATGGACTTGATTACAACGATGCTATCCGTTATTTCCGGCACCTCAAGCTCAAAAAGCCGTTTTACGAAATTAATATGCGATCTGGAGAGTATTATTTTTATCTTGCCGTTCTTCTTTTTGGCCTCCAGCACCATCGCTTTTACAATGGAATTCAGCTTGAATGATTCGCCGGAAACCTGTTCGCTTTTCGGCAGTATAGCCTCAAGCTTGCCGATATTAACGATTATACTGCCCCTTTCTATACGCATTACCGTGCCGGTCAATATGTCATTCCGCCTGCTTTCAAAGCTGTTAAGAATGGCGCTCTTTTCGGCCTCGCGTATTTTCTGGGTAATAATCTGCTTTGCGGACTGGGCGGCAATCCTGCCAAGCTCATGGATATCATATTCAAAGTCCTCGGGCATGATGAAATTACCGGTTTGCCTGTCAATGGAAATAAAATACTGCGGACCGGCATTCAATCGCTTTTTAAGGACTGAATTCAAGGCGGATTCTATGCCTTGGAATATGACTTCCTTGTCAATACCTTTATCTCTATGTATGGCATCAGCCATTCTTAGGAGTTCACCACCGTTCATTTTTTCATCTCTTATCTAAAAGTAGTCCCTATAGAAACAAAAAAGTGGGACAGACTATTCCCACTTGTGTTAAACGCTAATATCTGATTACAACTATTATACAAAAATAGTATCCTTTGTCAAGATATTATTAGTCCCATTCGTCATCGTCCAGGCTGTCCATCCACGCATTTTCCTCATCCCATTTCTCGCGCAGTTTCCTGCGTTTTGCGCGCATAGCAAAGAAAACCGCCACTGCCAGGACCGCGATAACCGTGAAAAAGCCTGCTCCCAGAATCCAATACATAACTATGCCTGTCATTTTCTGACGCCTATTCTTTTCATCAACGGGCCACGTACGGATTCGGGTACAAATTTTGAGATGTCAGCGCCGAAACCCGCGGCTTCTTTGATAAGACGTGAACTTATATATGAATATTTCTCGCTTGTCATGATGAATACCGTCTCAATATCAGCGGAAATGGCGCGATTCGCGAGGGCCATCTGGAATTCGTATTCAAAATCCGAAAAAGACCGTATGCCGCGCAGGATAATGTTAGCTTTTTTGCTCCTGACGTAATCCACCAGAAGGCCTTCACAAAGGTCTATTTTGACATTTTTGAGCTTCTTCGTAAGGCCTTTCATTATATCAACCCGCTCAACCATTGAAAACAAGGGTTTCTTTGCGGGATTGTCCGCAACAACAACAAGGAGTTCATCAAAAACCCTGCTGCCTCTCTGGATAATATCAAGATGCCCGTAAGTTATCGGGTCAAACGACCCGGGATAAACCGCTCTGCTTGCCATATTTTAAGCTCTCCTAATATCAGTGTTCAGTGCCGGCAATCGTCCTTCATGCTTCATTTTTCATTCTTAATGCTTCGTTTTACGGCCTTCCCACGCTATGATAAGTAAAACCTGCTTTTCTTATCTTCGCGGGGTCAAAAATGTTCCTGCCGTCTATTATCGTCGGATGTGACATTATGTTTTTCAATTTTTTAAGGTTCATGCCCGCGAATTCCTTCCATTCGGTCAATACGGCGACGCAATCCGCCTTATCAGCGGTTTCATAGGCATTTTTGCAGTATGTTATATCAGGGAATACTTTTTTTACGTTTTCCATAGCCTTGGGGTCATACGCCTTTATTTTTGCGCCTTTTTCCAGAAGCATTTTTATCACATCCAGGGCCGGCGCTTCACGGATATCATCGGTATCCGGCTTGAATGCCAGGCCAAGAATGCCTATGGTCTTGTTGCTGACTATCCAAAGCTCGCTCTCAATCTTCCTTACCATATACTGCCTCTGCAGGAGGTTTGTCTTCTGCACTTCTTTCAGGATCCCGAAATTGTAACCCAGCGAATCCGCAATGGCTATAAAACCGCTTACGTCTTTTGGGAAACACGAACCTCCGTATCCCGTCCCGGCCTTCAAAAACGCGTGCCCTATCCGGTTGTCCATTCCAATGCCATAGGCAACCTCGTCAATATTCGCGTCCGCAAGTTCGCATACGTTCGCCACGGCGTTTATAAATGATATTTTCATGGCAAGGAACGAATTTGACGCGTGTTTTATGAGCTCCGCGCTCTTTATGTCCGTGGTAATAATCCGGGCCTTAAACGGCTTGTATAAGCGCTTCAGGATGTTTTCCGCGCGCTTGCTGGAAACTCCAATCACTATCCTGTCGGGATTCATTGAATCGTATATGGCGGAACCTTCCCGAAGGAATTCAGGATTGGATGCCACGTCAAATGAAACGCCCCTGGGCACGTATTTTTTTATGGTCTGATGCACTTTGTCGCACGTCCTGACAGGCACGGTGCTTTTTTCCACTATAAGCTTATACGAACGCATATTCACTGCGATTTCCCGCGAGACATGTTCAACGGCCGAAAGGTCCAACGCGCCCGACGGCATTGACGGAGTACTGACCGAAATAAAAAGCGCCTCGCAGGTGTTCACCGCGTCTTTTATGCGCGTTGAGAATACTATGCGCCTGTTCCTGATATTGGTTAGTATCATATCTTCAAGGCCCGGTTCATAAAAAGGCATCCTGCCGGCGCGAAGCATGTTGATTCTCTGCTCGTCATTGTCCACGCAAAAAACACTGTTGCCCTTCTGGGCGAAACAGGCCGCCGTTACAAGCCCTACATGCCCGCAACCTATAATTCCTATTTTCATAAATTTTCTCCTAAATGTAGCCGTTCGCCTTTCATTTTTCGTATCTACTGCCCGGGTTCCCTGAATGAGGAAAATCCGGACTTGAATCCTTTTGCGGAAAAAGTCACCCAAAAAGTCTGCTCTTCTTTTGCCTGGTCAATATCAAAGTATATGTCGAGCAGGAAATCGTGCAAATCCCTGTGCAAAGCAACCCTCCGGCTGATAAGCATATCGGTCTCAAATTCGTATTGCTCGGAAAAAGATGCCGTCCATTTATCCGAAAAACTGCAGTACAACGATGACATCAGCGAATGCGAATAGTCCGTGATGAAAGTATCGGTCAGGCTTACGCTTAACCTTGAATGCGGGCGTAAAACCATGCTCGTATAAATGGCATCAAACTGGCTGTCGTAGGTATTATATCTCGCAAGCGACGATATGCCGACATAGTCCACAGGGCTCAACTGCATGAAACCCTGGATATCGGAAAAACTGCGTTCAGGGTAGGTCTTGTCGGCCGACGGCAGTACGAGCATCCAGTTCATCGGATACAGGTAATTCTGGCTGTCCGCCCCCATAGTGTCTCTCTGCGGCTCAGGATAATATTCCACGCCTAAATTGAACTCCAGGAACTTGACATACGAGCCGCCTTTTTTGCTCTTTGTCTCAAAGGCATTTCTCAGGTCAATGGCAACCTCGTCAAACTCGTTCAGCTCGTCTGTGCCGTCAAACTGAGGAATTCCCGCATTCGTCAAATCCGAACTGAAATTGCGGTTGTATCTCATGTCAATTTCAAACAAATGCCTCAAACCGTTCATGCCGAGAGTATCGTTATGCACGTCAAAAACCCTGTGGAACTGAGTGAACATCCGTATGCCGGCCGAATTGATGCTCCTGTCCATATCCTCTCCGCCCGAAGGCGTCATGTCATAATAAGTGTACCTGCCGGCTGTGTACGGAAAAAAATGCATGTTCAAAAAACTGAAAGGATAAGACAATTCGTTTAACGTATCAAACCTCAGCAATTCCTCAAACGGCTTTTCCGTAAGCTCGTCATACGACTTGCGCATATTGCCGATTTCGGAACGGTTCGTAAAATACAGATTTTTCACAACCGGAACTGCATACGCATAAAAAGAAGCCTGCGGAAGGTATTCCATCTGCGACTGGAAAGAATTCAAACGCGCCCTCTCCAGAACGGTAGCGGCCACATTATTATTCGCGTACCTCAGATACGCGTAAGTCTCCTGCGGCTTGCCGTTCTTGTATTCGTTTTCCATGAATTCATAAAGAAAATTCCTGTCGCTTACGTAAGATATCTCGGTATCAAGCCGCAGTTTCTCCGTAAATGAATATCTTAAATGGTTTTTTATCCTCGCACGCTCGCTGTCTTCAAGAGGAAGGAATCTCGTTTCAAAAGGCACCTCAGGGTCGGGCCCTTTGTCAAGGATGTAATACGTATCAAGCGAACCTTCGGTCTTTCCGTATTTATATTTGGCGTCAAGCCCCAGGCCTATTCCTCTCTTTGTCATGTAATCGTATTCAAAAAGCAGATCGCCGAATTTTTTATTCCGCTCAGAAGATTCGCCCTCCTTTGTCTCATCCTGCTCATGCCCTTTCTCCTGCCCGCTGTCGGCATTCTTGTCAATAAAGGCAAGCGGAAATCCCCATTCGGTTTCAATCTTGGTCCCGAACCTATTTGAATTCGCAAAGCTGAAATGCTTCAGGAGGAGTTCGTCGTTAACGCCCACGACTACGAGAGGAATGTATAAAACAGGAATTTTCTCAACCTGCATTATGGTATGAAGCAGTACCAGATTGTTCTGGCTTTCGCTGTATTTGATGTAATAACTCCAGAACGCGTAATGCGGTTCCTTGAAGGAACACGTGCTGAAATACGCGTTATACGCCTCAAAGGTCTGCTTGTCCGCCTGGATAATCTTATCAGCCATAATTACTATGGGGAGGTTCTTCTCGACGTCTTTGGTGCGGTATTCCGCCGAATAAAAGACGCCCCTCTCCTCCTGTACATTAAGGCACAATTTATCGCAGATGATTGAAGATGCGCCCTGCGCGAAATGCACGCCGCCTTCGGCGTAAAGATAGGTTATTTCAAAAGAGGTTTTATCCTGCGTGTCTTCGGCCGAAGGCTTCTCCTTTGCCCATACTATAACGTAGTCGCCGGATAAAGTCATTCCCTGCCTGTCAACCTCAACGTTGCCGCTGAAAATGAGTACCGTTTCAGCGTTATCCTTGAATAATACCATTTTCTGGTAATATACTTCCGTATCCTTATCCAAACCTGCCGGAAGCGCCTGGCCTTGCGCAAAAACCGCAGTTTGCATGGCAAAAAATAATATTGCTGTTTTTATAATAGTAATTTTTATTGTCGCCTGTATTTTACGCATTGCGCTGATTTTACCCTGCTTCCCCGAAAAAGGCAAGAAAAAAGGGTGGAATGCGTTTTTCACGCGCACTCCACCCTTTGGAAATTTTACTATTTAACCGGTTTTTTAGAATGCGAGGCCGACGTTAAAAAAGAAGGCGTACTTTTCCCTGATTGTTTCCGTGCCGCCGGAAGTGCCGGTGGTCGCGGTTTCAATCTCAACTTCATCAGAAGATACTGCGCCGGCAAGGTCAATATCCAGCCATATCAGGTGGACTCCTAAGCCGCCCGTATAAGCCGGGCCTGATTCGGCATCTGCCATGTTCTTGAACCCGCCAACCCTCGCGCTTAAGAAACCGAGGAAAGTATATTCAAGTCCCGCATTGAACATCTGCGATGAAAAACCGCCGAGGTTCATCGTTTCGTTTTCGGTAATGTCATAGTCAGCCGCAACGCACAGGCTGTCAAAAACATTATACGCCGCGCCCGCGCGAATCTGCATGTCAACCTCATAATCGCCGGGGCCTGCGAAATCAAATTTCGGTTTGTTTATGTTGCGGGCCGTAAGTCCGAGCCGCAGTGAATCATTATCTAACGGCATGAACAGGACGCCAAGATCGGCGCCGAATGCCGTCGTGGTCTTGCTGTTTTTTTCATCCTGCAGGTCTTTTGTAATATCCGTTCCGCTTTGTATGTCATCGTACTTTATAAAATTATAGTAGGTCTGCCCCTGCATTCCCTTTATCGTAATGCCTAAGTAAAGTTTCTCTTCAACCAAAGGCATCCCATAGGTAATTCCGCCTTCAAGGATGGAAATGCCGCTCAGGTAAAGGCCTGAATTGTTCTGCGTGGCTGAAAGCGAATTTCCTGATGTTGCCTCCGCAATGCCCGTAATTACCTGCTGTGCCTTGGGATCCGACAAAGGCACTCCGGCCTGCTCGGCCTGATATGCAAGTTCGTTGGCCTGGGTGGCTCCGATTATCGGGGCCAGGGCCGCGGCAAGATCAATGCCCGATTGCGTTGCCGGCGTACTGCCGTCACCGACTGTCGGAAGGATGTTATTGATATTCCCTGTTCCAAAACTGAGGTTCAGGTTTGAATAGTCAACGTTCGGATCTCCGCCGAAGTACGCGTACTGCGCGCCGGAAATGCCAAAATGGTTGTATGCTATTGACAGGCCGCCGCTGAGGTTGCCTACAATGCCCTGCCCGGATTTGTCTAATCCGATAATCTTCGTGCCGAACAAATCAAGCAATTGCTGAATTTCCGTATCAGACGCCAGCGCCATGCCGGTATCCATCTTGTTCTGCAGGGAAACCCATGTATTGCCAAGGCTATCTATCGTATCCGCGATGGCATCAGCTTCCTGAAGGACGTTTCCTTCAGCGGAAAGCGAAAGCCCACCCGCGATTTTTAACGAAATATCCTTGTTGCGCGCGGCATTGGCCGGATTCCAGTAAAATGACGTCGTCGTATCGCCGACGGCTACGCCCGCGCCACCCATGCCAAGCGCTCTCCCGCCGTAAAGTATCCATTCCTCAGAATAGGCATTAACGGCTGTCAGACATACAATGCCCAACACAACTAATACACCCAGTGATTTTTTCATAAAAACCTCCTATAAAAAAATTCAGCAGTATTAATACGGCTATTATAACGATTTATAACGACGTGTCAAGAAAAAATATGAGTTGTAAGAGATTAAATCTGTTTAATCTGTTGTTTAACCTTGCGCTAAATTCCTTTTCCTTGACTTTACCCTGCCGCATGAATATAATTAAGACCATAACTTTGAACTTTATACTTTGAACGCGTATTTGTAATGAAGGAGGAGCAGTATGGAACTTTCAAGGCGCATCGGTTCTTTGCAGGATTCGGCGACCTTTGTCGTTTCGGATAAGGCGCGGGCTCTTAAGGCCAAAGGCATTGACGTGGTCAGCTTCAGCGCCGGTGAACCGGATTTTGACACGCCTGATGTCATCAAAGAAGCCGGCATAAAGGCGATTAAAGAAGGCTTCACAAAATATACAACTTCTTCCGGCATCATTGAACTTCGCAAGGTCATAGCGGATAAACTGAAAAAAGACAATCAACTTGATTACGACCCGTCCGAAATAGTCGTCTCCTGCGGCGCTAAACATTCCATATTCAACGTGATTCAGTCAGTCTGCAACGAGGGCGATGAAGTGCTCATTCCAAGCCCCTGCTGGGTCAGCTATACCGAAATGGTCAAGGCCGCCGCCGCTAAACCCGTAATAGTCCGCGCACTGGAAAATGAGGGGTTTCACCTTAACTACGATATCCTGAAAAAACATATCAATTCAAAAACAAAACTCATCATACTCAATTCGCCTAATAACCCCACCGGCGTCGTCTATACGCAAAAAGACCTTGAAATCGTCGCCAGACTCGCGCTGGAAAAGGAATTTTTTATTCTCTCCGATGAAATTTATGAAAAAATGATTTATGGCGATGCGAAGCATATCAGCATAGTCTCGCTGGATAAACGGCTGAAGGATATTTCCATCGTAGTCAACGGCGTATCCAAGGCGTATTCCATGACCGGCTGGCGCATCGGATACGCGGCCGGCCCGAAACCCGTAATGGACGCCATAAGCCGCCTCCAGACCCATACCACTTCCAATCCGGTATCCATCTCCCAAAAAGCCGCAATAGCCGCTATAACCCTCGCGGCAGATGATTGCAGAAAAATGGTGCAGGAATTCCAGAAACGCCGCGATTACATGATAGCGAAATTGTGCGCCATTGAAAACGTCAAATGCGTCAAACCCGAAGGCGCGTTCTACGCATTCCCGGACGTATCGGGCCTGTTCAATAAAAAATTCAACGGAAAACCAATCGGCAATTCCAATAAGCTTGCCGAATTGCTGATAGACGAAGCCCATATAGCCCTTGTGCCCGGAAGCGCGTTCCTTGCGGATAATTTCATACGTTTTGCGTACGCCACGTCAATGGAAAATATTATAAAAGGCATGGAAAGGTTTGAAAGATTCTGCGCGGAAACGAAGTAATCGCAGTATCGTCACGACTCGCAGTAAACGCAGGATCTCAAGGCTCGCAGTATCGCTGTAGCTCGCACGAAAGCATGAAGAAGAACGAAGCTCCGTAGGAGCGATATCTTTATAGACAAATCATAATCAGGGAAAAGAGCTCCGTCAGAAGCGGCATATACCAAACGATTACAAGATTTAAAGATTACAAAATTTAAAGATTGGAAGATTTAAAGATTTGGATTTCGCCCACATCGCAAATCTCATATCCCATATCTCACATCACATATCGCACATGCTTCCTTATTTCATCCAGCCAATCTTTGCCAATCCATTCCAAATCATGTCCTTTCCACGACCAATTGAGACACAGGGTATAGGGAAATAGGTTGACTCTCCAGTAAAGGAGATTTATCCCCCCGCGGGGGGATAAAATTTTTGTAAACTTTTTTTACAGGAGAGTCAATTATGGCATATCGAAGAAA
>JACRIJ010000112.1 GCA_016220095.1 Planctomycetota bacterium
CCGTCCTCCGCAGTCCCGATAAATCGGGACGGAGGATGGAGAGCGTAGGCGACCGAAGCGGCTTCCTCCTTCGCTATGGCTTCGGAGGACAAGCCGCGCAGGCAGGTAAAATACGCGGAAGTTGCGGAATTAGACTCTAAATACGCAATACTCGTATTGAGGGGGCGCATATACAACTGCCCGGTTCTTGCGGTCATGCCATTTTTACAGTCGCAAATCACATGTCCTATGTATCTTGTAGGGATTTTATGCCTTTTTTCGTTTTTCATTGAAAAATATTTGACAAGTTGCCCGTGATGGTGTATAATTATAATAATATAATGTAACCAATGCGGTCAAGGCGCAAAACTCTTAAATTCTTTTCTTGACGCAAATATGTTATTTTTAATCTCCTATAACTCGTAGAAGTATATGGCATTATAAAGAACAGTTTGTACATGTAGAGATTGTTGTATATATTTTTGGTATTGTATTGTTTTTGTCGGCATCGGCATATTCGATTTTAGCTGTGAATGAAAGTTATGAATAGCAGGCAAAAGAAGAATTATTGGTTTTGGGTATTGCCGATTCTTATAATCGCTATTACTCTCTGGAACGTATTGCCATTGCATACAGTAAAGCCGGATTTTGTGTTTTTCAATGAATCTCTGCATTCCGCGCTTGAAGCCATAGGCGCTCTCGCCGGCCTGTTGATGGGATTGTTTTTGCTTAACAAATCCAATAATGATGGCAAACAGCATTTCTTTTGGGCAGGCACCGGGTTTCTTGTGATGGCGATATTTGACGGATTCCATTCTATAACGAGGCCTGGCGGCGGTTTTGTATGGCTGCACACCCTTGCCGTTCTCGGCGGCGGCGCTTTTTTTGCAATGCTGTGGCTTTCGGGATTGAGCATGAGTAATCGGGCGGAAAAAATTCTTCCCTGGCTCATGGCGGCATGCGCGCTGACAATCAGCATTTTGACCCTTGCAGACAGACAGATGTTTCCGCTCATGATGAATAACGGGCAGTTTGCCGCGTCTGCCAGGGGCATGAATGCCGTTTCGGGCATGTTGTTCATAATAGGCGCGGTTTTCTTTGTTTTACAATTTATCAAGTCAAAGGATTTTGAAAATTTTCTTTTCTTTCTGATGGCATTGATGTTCGGGTTGGCGGGCATTACATTCCAGTATTCCCGGCCCTGGTCGGATGAGTGGTGGTTTTGGCATATATTGAGATTGGCATCATTTTTAATAGTGCTTGGTTACCTGATTAGAAGGCATCTTTATTCGCAGGTGGAACTTCTCAGGGTTAACAGGGCGTTGAAGATGCTCAGCGAATGTAACCAGTCGCTCGTAAGGATCGGCAAAGAGGAAGAGGTGCTTCATACGGTTTGTTCTCATATAGTTGAAATTGGCGGTTATAAACGGGCATTTGTGGAATTTGCGGACAGCGGACGCGGTATAGGGCAGGCCGGACTTGCTATTCGTACAGGCGAGACGCATATAATAAGACATATCCAGGACGATCCGCAATACGCATCATTGCGTGAGGAGGCTGTAAAGTCCGGTTATTCTTCAGCTATCGCACTGCCTTTGATGGAAAACGGCAAAACCTTTGCCGCGTTGAATATTTACTCAAGTCACCAGGATGCTTTTGACAACAGTGAAGTAAAATTACTTTCGGAACTCGCGAGTGATGTTGCATTCGGAGTGATGGCCTTGCGCACCCAGATTGCGCGTTTAAGGGCCGAAAAGGATGTTTTAACATTGAATAAGGAACTTGAACAGCGGGTGATAGAGCGCACGAGGCTTTTAGAATCTGCAAATAAGGAATTAGAGGCGTTCAGCTATTCTGTTTCACACGACCTTCGGGCTCCTCTCCGGAGCATAGACGGTTTCAGCCAGGCAATTCTTGAAGACTATTCCGGCAAGATGGAAGAGGAGTGCAGGAGTTATTTGAACAGGATACGTGCCGCGAGCCAGCGTATGGCGCAGTTGATTGACGATATTTTAAAACTTTCCAGGGTAACGCGCGTTGAAATGCACAGCGATAGCGTTGATTTGAGCGGAATTTGTTTATCTGTCGCGGCCGAATTGCAGAAAACGGCAAATGAACGAAAAGTTGAGTTTGTGATTAAGCCGGGCATTACGGTCAAAGGCGACAGCCGGCTTTTGCATATAGCGTTTGAAAACCTGCTTGGGAACGCCTGGAAATTCACTTCCAAAAGAGAAGGCGCGAGGATAGAATTTGGCAGTATGCAAAAGGACGGCCAGCCGGCATATTTCATCCGCGACAACGGGGTTGGATATGACATGGCTTATTCGGATAAATTATTCAGGGCTTTTCAGCGACTTCATACCGAGAGCGAATTTCCCGGAACCGGAATAGGCCTGGCTACGGTTCAACGCATTATCAACCGCCACGGCGGATTAGTATGGTCTGAAGGCAAGATTGATGAAGGCGCCGTTTTCTATTTAACGTTACAGTAATTTTAGGAGGATTTGCATTATGGCGAAGAAAGTAATTCTGCTTGTTGAAGATAATCCGGATGACGTGGATTTGACATTACGGGCGTTCAAGAAGAACAATATACTCAATGAAATTGTAATAGCGCGTGATGGAGCGGAAGCTATGGATTTTTTGTCGGCTGCCGGGAAATTCGCCGGCAGGGATCTGGACGATGTCCCGCAGGTTATACTCCTTGATTTGAAACTCCCGAAGGTGGACGGCCTTGAGATCCTGCGCAGGATAAGGTCGGATGAGCGCACGAAACTCTGCCCGGTCGTTATCCTGACTTCCTCAAAAGAGGAAATTGACCTGCTTAACGGTTATAAATCCGGCGCGAACAGTTATATACGCAAACCGGTGGATTTCAACCAATTCTCAGAGGCCGTGCGCCAGCTTGGTTTGTATTGGCTCGTGTTGAACGAGATGCCGCCTGTTGGAAGGAAGGTTTGATTTTATGGGAAAACTATTGCATGTGCTTATCATTGAAGATTCCGTTGATGACATGAATCTTCTCGTGCGTAAACTGCGGCACAGCGGTTACGAATTGGATTATGAGCATGTAGAAACTCCTCAGGCCATGCGCGAGGCATTAAAGAAGAGGGCATGGGATGTCATATTTTCGGATTATTCAATGCCTCATTTCAGCGGGCCGGAAGCGTTGAAAGTTCTGCGCGGCAGTGGGATTGATACGCCGTTTATCATCGTTTCAGGCACCATAGGGGAAGAGGCCGCGGTCACGCTGACCAAGGCCGGCGTGAATGACTATCTGCTGAAAGATAATCTTTCCAGATTGTCTTCCGTGATTGAGCGCGAGATGCATGATGTGGTTTTGAGGCGCCAACAGCAGAAAGATGAAACGGAATTGCGCAACCTCAGGAAGGCAATTGAGACATCCGGTGATATAGTATTTACGACCGATAAAGACGGTATTTTCACATACATAAATTCGGAATTCACCAGGGTTTACGGATATACCCACGATGAGTTGATAGGGAAAGTTACTCCGAGGATGTTAAAAAGCGGGCTTGACCAGCAGGAGAAGTACGCACTGCTCTGGCAGAAAATTCTCAATAAGGAATTAGTTAAAAAGGAATTTATTAATAAGACAAAAGACGGCAGAATAGTATATGTTGATGTTTCAGTTAATCCGATACTTGATGACGGCGACAAACTCACGGGATTTTTATGCATTCAGAGGGATATAACGAACCGTAAGCACGCTGAAAATCAGCAGGAACTTGTAATAAATATTTTTGAGGCGCTTAATCGCCACGAGGAGCCGCTTGCCGTTATCCGTAATATACTCACGATGATAAAAAATTATACCGGGATGGAGGCGGCCGGGATACGCATATGCGAAGATGAAGATTGTCCGTATTTTGTATGGGAAGGCTTCAATGATGATTTTATAAAGGCGGAAAATCATGTGTGCATGCGCGACACTAACGGAAATATCATTCGTGATGAGCATGGCGTGCCCATCATGAAATGCATGTGCGGTAAAGTTATACGCGCTGAAACCGATTCTTCAAAGCCGTTCTTTTCGCAAAGCGGCAGTTTTTGGACCAATAGCGCGCTGGAGTTGTCCGCGAATATGGCCAAAGAGGACCATGTCACCTGCGCGGCTCATAACTGCACCGTATATGGATTTGAATCGGTTGCGCTTATTCCTTTGCGCTCGGGTTCCAGGATTGCCGGACTTTTGCACCTGTCAGACCGCAGAAAAAATTGCCTTTCGCGCGATTTAATGGTTTTTCTTGAAGGCATAGGGTCCAGCATAGGTATTTCACTGACAAGAAAACAGGCTGAGGCAGACCTTGAATTGCGAGCCAGACTGCTGGACGCGGGTACGGATTCAATATCCCTCGTTGATCTGAACGGACGCCTGCTTTACGCGAATGAAACAATGTGCAAATTGCTCGGGTATCAAAAGAATGAATTGATGCTCATGAATATTTCGGATATAGATTCCCAGCAGACCGCTGATATGATAGGCCCGAGGATGAAGGAGCTGATTAAAAACAGAAATGCAATTTTTGAGGTTGAACACAAGCATAAAAATGGCTCAATAATTCCCGAAGAAATACACGCTCATGTCATTGAATTGAACGGCAAAGACGTGATTCTGAGCGTCTCCCGCGACATAACCGAACGCAGGATGATAGAAAAAGAAAAGATGAAACTCCAGGAACAGTTCCTGCAGGCGCAGAAGATGGAGGCCATAGGGCTCCTTGCCGGCGGTGTTGCGCATGATTTCAATAACCTGCTGACTACCATCAAGGGATTCAGCGAATTGGCTATGATGAAAATCAAGGATACTGACCCGTTGTACGGGCAGATGAACCAGATTAATCTTGCCGCCGAACGCGCGGCCAATCTTACGAGGAAACTTCTGTTGTTCAGCCGCAAACAGCCTATGAAGCTCGTACCCGTCAATATTAATAAAGTCATTGATGAATTGTTGAAAATGCTGAACCGGCTTATAGGTGAGGACATTGAAATTGTTACGGAATTTTCTCCGGATATTTCGCCATTCCGCGCAGATGTCGGCAATATTGAGCAGGTCATCATGAACCTTGCCATTAATTCGCGTGATGCGATGCCGGATGGCGGAAGGCTTCTCATAAAAACCGAGAACGCCGTTTTGAACGGCGAAGAAAGCCGGGCGCTCAGCAACGCAAGAAAGGGAAGATTTGTGCGCCTGTCAATTGAGGATAACGGCATTGGAATGACAAAAGAAGTTCTTGTCCACATGTTTGAACCTTTTTTCACGACTAAAGGCATTGGTAAAGGCACCGGCCTCGGGTTGTCGGTTGTCTATGGGATTATCAAACAGCACGACGGATTTATCAACGTTTACAGCGAACCGGGGCAGGGCACGACGTTCCGGATTTATTTCCCCGCAGTTGCCGAACAGCCCCGTGAAGAAACGAAAAAACAGATGTCTTTACAGCAGTTGCAGGGAAAAGGCGAACGCATATTGCTGATTGAAGACGATAAAATGGTAAGGAATTTTGCGGTTACAATACTTGAAGAAAATGGTTATGCCGTGAGCGCGGTAGAAAATGCCGCTGAGGCAATAAATCTGTTTAAGAAGGAGAAAGGGAAATTCGACGCGATTTTTTCGGATGTAGTGCTTCCGGACAAAAACGGGATTCAACTTGTAGAAGAGCTTTTAACGATTAAATCCGGCATTCCCGTCCTGTTCAACAGCGGATACTCCGACCAGAAACTCAATACCCATGCCCTGAAAAAAATAGACGCTCAATTTTTGCAGAAACCGTACACGGTTATTGAGTTAATGCAGGTAATGAGGAAGATATTGACACGGTGAGATATGGGATGTGGGATGTGAGATATGGGATGTGAGATATGGGGTACGGCGCTCTGCGGACGTCGATTTTCCGCCTGTCCTGAATTTTTTCTTCTTCCTCCTTCGTTCAGTTCCCCGTTACCAATTGCCTGTTACTGTGAACCCCTTGTCTTTCAATTTCTCAATAACTTCAGTCAGGTTTTTTCCCTGTTTCTTACAGCCTTCGGGAAGTGTTGTCATTCGGCCCAAGGTATTTCGGGCGATGGGGTTTTTTATGCCGAGAAAGCCTATATCGGCAAGAATGCCGGTAAGTTCAGGATATTCCTCGGTCAATTCATAAAGCGTTTTTGATAAATCAAGTTGTTTCATGCGTTAAATCCATTCAATCGTTAAGACGAAACGACGATTTTTTACCACGGAACACACTGAATACACGGAAAACGGCCGACTTATGCCGGTTTTGCCACGAAGTTACTAAGCCGTGGAAGTTAGGAAGAACGGCCGTTTATTTTATGCCCCCGCAGGAAGCAGTTTAGGGTCCTACGTCTCAACTTCTCCCGAAACAAGTTCGGGACAGGTGCGTATTTTGCACAGAAGTTTATAAACTATACGTATTTTCGTTGCGTCGCTTGGCGTTCTTAACGTACTTTGCGACTTATTGCGTTCGTCCGTCGGTTCGGACGTACGACGGTCGGAATAAACCGCTAAGAGCGCAAAGAACGCAAAGACGATGGATATTCGTATCGTCTTAGCGAGCTTTGCGCACTTTGCGGTTAAATCGTCGTCGTTAGAACGAACGACGTTTTGACCGCAAAGGCCGTTAAGCGCGTTTACCTTGCCGCAGTACTGCGACCGAGCAGTGCGAGAAAGTTCTGCGACCGAGCGGAGCGAGGAAGTCCTGCGACCGAGCGGAGCGAAGGAAGCGGAGCGAAGTGAGTGTAACGAAGGGCTAATCACGGCCAACCAATAATCGGATCTCGGCTCTCAGTTTTGGTTGCCCCTTACCCCGCCACTTCGGGCGGGACTTCGACGGGACTCCCTTCGGTCGCCCCTACACTTTGTTCTCCCTGCACTTTGGCAGGGACTTCTTCGCTCGGCTCAGTCGCGGCTTTGCTGCTTTATACTGTTAAAAGCAAAAGTCGTACGGCTCACGGACACGGGTCACGAACACCGGCTCCCGGCTCCCGGACCTCGGAACCCGAATCTCGGATCTCGAAACTCGGCTCTCGAAACCTATTTTAACAGTCTTCTCTCGCCTTCCAGTTTTCTTATATATGCCGCGTCCTGGGTTACTTCAAGTGTACCGAGGTAATTTCTGTTTTTATCCCTTACAGCGATAAACTTGATGTAAATGAATTTGCCCTTGTAATTGATCCAGAAATCCGTGGTATCTTTCGCGCCCTGTTTGAACGAAGCCAGGATTTCCTCTACTTTTTGAAGGCTTTGCGGCGGGTGGCAATTCCTGACCTCCCTGCCTATAGCCGAGCGCGTGCGAACAAAGACCCGGTCCCGGTTGTCTGAAAAATAGCGAACCTTGTCGTTCTTGTCAACGAAGGTGATATCAACAGGCAAGGCATTAAATATTCCCATGAGCTCCGCGAGGTTTATATTGCCTGTGGGGAACGAAATGGTCTTGTCTTCGTTAATCACGGGTTCCTCGCCAACGGATTTTTTAAGTTCGGAGATGAGTTCATTTGTGTCTTTAGGAGGCGTTATGTAAACATACCCTACTTCAAGGCTTTCCTTGAGTATTTCAACCCAGTCATTTACCTGGAGTTTTTCCACGGAAGCCGGGAAAAGTATGTTTTCTTCCTTGAATATCATTCCGTCTATTTCGTCAAGAAGGGGAGTCAGGCGGGTTTTTGCGTAATCGTGGACGTCAGGGCTGTTGATTTTTACGGAGGCGTTTTTCATGAGTTCGCGGATTTCATTATGCTTGCCCCACATGACCTTGGAAGGGCCCATGAAACCGTATTTTTCAAGGTATGGGAAGAGGAGCTGTTCCTTGCGGGTGTAATGCACGTCAATGCCTTGTAATTTTGCAAGGAGCTCTGCGGCTGATTGCCTGAACTTTTCCGCGTTTATCCCGGCGATATTTTTTATAAGTTCTTTTCCGGACTTCGTAAGTTTTTCAATCTCTCTGTTTTCAAGTCTGAAGAGGTAAACAGGGTGCGAGGGCGATTCCTGTCTTGTGGCGGCATCTTTAAGGGCCTTTTCAAAGAGCAATGCGTGCACGTTGCAGAATTTCTTGATTTCATCCGGTGTTACGCCGTCATTGATGAGAGACTGCTCTATTTCGGCTATTTCCGTTGAGGTGATATCGCCGACCTCTTTTTCAAAACGCACTTTTGATTCCTCGGGAGTCGCTCCTTCGTGGAGCTTGCGGATTATGTCTTTGATGACGGTTTTCTTTTGTTCTTTTTCCATAAAATCCTCCTGAATTCAGTACTTTGATTGCTTTAAGTTTATAGTCTTGGCCCTGAAATGTCAAGTGTTATTTACAGCGTTATGTAAGGCCTCAGTCGAGGTGGGTTTATCCGCAACAAAAAACTCTAACGAGACTACGACGCATTTTAACAGGGACTTGACGAGACTTTAAGAGACTGACGACGCCCGCTAAACACTGGATTAACAAACAAAACGACGTAACCGTTAATCTGAAACGCCTTAACGTTTGTTATCTTATTGCAACATAGTCGTCGTGTCCCGTTTAAGGTCTCGTAGAGTCCCTGTTTTATAACGTCCGTAGTCCGTGTTTACCCGTTTACTGACGGGTTACAATTTCAAGTACTGCCTCAGTCAAGGTGGCATTTTAACATAGTAGTTATAATAGAAAAAACATATAGCGTATAATAGCCCAGCCATTTATGGCTGGGTTTGTATGTCAAAAGCCTGATACTTACGCCATTCATGGCGTTATATTAAGG
>JACRIJ010000114.1 GCA_016220095.1 Planctomycetota bacterium
GGGTTTTGAAGGTAGCAGAGGAATTGGGAGTAAAGGACTTCATCGCAGTGGGGCGATTCGTGTTCGAATACGTGCCAAAGACAAACTAAATTTTTACAACCCCTTGAATATAAGGAGGATAGATTTTACAAACGTTCGTTAATGAAGTGTGTAATATAAAATATGCTTTAAGGACTATTACAAATTACAGTTTTTTGGTTTAAAAGCGGTTTTTGCGGCATAAAATCAGTTGCGAAAACCGGTTACTTCTTGACTTTTTGCGGGTTTTGTGATTAAATTTTTAGTAACGGTTTTTTTACAAATTAACTACTACGACTGAACAACGAACGGCAACGATTTAACAAGGACTTAACGAGACACGACGATTTCCAACAACGGGTTGAAGCTCCCTGTAGCAAGCTGCAGGGAATTCGCAGGCAATGACGATTAAACAGATCGGGCGGATTAACGATTACGACTGAACGACTGGACAACTAAACAACCGAACGACGTCCTTCCTTCTTCATCCTTCGTCCGTTGACTCCAGACTTTGCCAGTCCTGACTTCTTCGTTTTTCATTCTTCCTCCTTCGACAGACTCCGAACTATAGATTTTTATGAATAGACATATAACAAATCATCCCATTCTTCAGGCGCCGCAAAAGGAAAAAATATCCTTTGTTTTTAACGGTTCCGCGCTGTCTGCTTTTAAAAACGAAATGCTGTCCGCGGCTCTTTTCGCGAACGGCATCCAAACCTTCGGCCATCATCACGCTGATAATTCGCCGCAAGGCATCTTCTGCGCTAACGGCCAATGCTCCCAGTGCACGGTTGTCGCCGATAACATCCCGGTTAAAGCCTGCATGACTCCTGTAACTGAAGGAATAAAAGTCTTTTCCTATGAAAAATTGCCGGATTTGCCGGATGTTTCAGCATCACCCCTGCCCGCTGGTAAAACGAAAACCATTGAAACCGATGTGCTTATAATCGGCGCAGGACCCGCGGGCTTGAGCGCAGCTATAGAGCTCGGCAGGGAAAATATCAGCGTTTTGATAGTTGACGACAAATCTGAACCCGGCGGCAAGCTCGTCCTCCAAACCCACGCGTTCTTCGGATCCATAGAACATTGCCACGCGGGTACGAGGGGCATTGATATAGCAAAAAAACTCTCATCAGAACTTGAAAAACACCCTTCAATCAAAATAATGCTGGAAACAACCGCAGTCGGTGTTTTTCTTGACGGTAAAACTGGTATAGTTAATGACAATAAATTCACCCTCGTAAATCCGAAAAAAATCCTTATCGCCTGCGGCGCGCGTGAAAAAGCCCTGGCTTTTCCAGGCTGGGACCTTCCGGGCGTGTACGGAGCCGGCGCATTCCAGACTCTGCTTAACCGCGATATGGTGAAGCCTTCCGAAAAACTTTTCATCATCGGCGGCGGTAACGTCGGCCTTATCGCAGGTTATCACGCACTGCAAGCCGGCATTACTGTCGTCGGTATCGCCGAAGCTCTCTCTTCCGTGGGCGGCTATAAGGTGCATGCGGATAAAATAAAACGGCTCGGCGTGCCAATATACACAAGCCATACAGTGATCGCGGTTGAAGGAAAAAATTCGGTTGAATCCATTACAATAGCGGAAATAGACAAAGAATTCGCTCCCAAACCCGGTACTTATAAGTCATTCAGCATTGATACCGTGCTGGTCGCGATAGGCTTGAATCCCGTAAACGAACTCTTAACTCAGGCGCGCAGTATAGGGCTTGACGTGTTTTGCGCCGGTGACGCCGCGGAAATCGCAGAGGCCAGCGCCGCTATGTTCAGCGGCAAAATCGAAGGCAGTAAAATCATACGGGCCTTAAAGAAATCAGTTTCCATACCGGAAGAATGGATGTCCAATCTAAGTATCCTGAAAAGCAAACCGGGTAAGACAAAAGAATTGGAATTGCCTGAAAAATATACGGGTTTCTTTCCGATTATCCGCTGCGTGCAGGAAATTCCGTGCAATCCCTGCGTAGCCGTGTGCCCGAATAAATCCATTACCATCCCCGGCAACGTTATTACCGGCTGTCCGGTCTTCAGCGGACGATGCGACGGTTGTACGAAATGCGCGGCTATATGCCCGGGCCTGGCAATAACTCTGGTCAAGAATCCGGAAAAACAGGATGAACCCGCAAAGGTAATAGTTCCTTTTGAAATATTAGACGGCTCCATTGCGCCCGGCAATGAAGCTGATTGTACGGATATGGACGGAATTTTCATCTGTAAAGGAAAAATTGAAAAGGTAATTTCAAGAAAAAATCTTAACAGGCGCCTGCTGATACAAATGTCCGTTCCGCGGGATAAAGCGATGCAGGTCGCAGGCATACGCGTCCAGCCTTTGGAATTGACCGCACCTTACCTTAAAGAAGAGTCTTCCGGAATTACCGATGAAACCATAATCTGCCGGTGCGAACGCGTTTCCGCCGGTAAGATACGCCGGCAAATCCAGGACGGCCTGCGCGACATGAACCAGTTGAAAGCGTTTATGCGATGCGGAATGGGCGCGTGCGGCGGCAAAACCTGCCAGCAATTGATTTATAAATTATTCAGAGAAGAAGGCGTTGATTTGAAATACGCCGCGGATTTCACCAACAGGCCGCTCGTGAGCGAAGTGCCATTGTCCGCATTTTTAACAACAGATTTGGCAGATTAAACGGATTAACGACTAAACAACTGAATGACGGAACGACGACGAAACCTGCCGGAAACCTGGCAAGGCTAACTCCGTCACTCCTTAACTCCGTAACCCCTTAACTCCTTAACCCCGTAACTTCTATGACACCCATATTTGATGTAATAATTGTAGGCGCAGGCAGTGTGGGAGTGCCGCTTTCCATGGTGCTTTCCATGCGCAACATTCGCGTGCTCGTGATAGAGCGCGGGCATTCCATAGGCCAGGGCCAGAACAAAACCGCTATCGGAGGCATACGGGCCACTCATTCCGTGCCTGCAAAGATAAAAACCTCGCAGATAAGCCTGAATATATTTTCCACATGGCAGGCGGATTATGGCGAAGATATCCATTGGCAGAAAGGCGGATATTGTTTCCCGGCTTATACCAGTGAAACAGAGTCTAATCTTAAAGGACTATTGAAAGTACAGAAATCATACGGATTGAATATTGACTGGCTCGGCTCAAAGGAACTGAAAAATATTGTTCCCGGAATAAATACTGACGGCCTGCTCGGCGGTACCTTTTCGCCGGATGACGGTACGGCATCGCCGCTTATGTCAATAAACGCGTTTTATAACATGGCGCGGAAATACGGCGCGATATTCAAATTTAATGAACGCATTGAAAAAATTATCATGCGTAACGGATGTATCTACGGGGTTAAAACCAATAAGCAGGAATATGCCGCACCGGTACTTGCGAATTGCGCCGGCGCCTATGCCCGGGAGCTTGGGAAATTGGCCGAAATAAACGTGCCTGTCTTCCCGGAATCCCACGAAGCCGGAGTAACTGAACCTGTACAGCCGTTTTTCAAGGCGATGGTGGTTGATTTAAGAAAAACACTGGGTGTTGAAAACTTCTATTTTTACCAAAACTCCGGCGGACATATTATCTTTTGCCTTACTCCTGAAAATACAATTTCCGGTACGAATACGATTTCCACGTCCGAGTTTCTTCCGATTGCGGCACAGCGGCTTGCCGGCACTGTTCCGCGCCTGAGAAACGTCAAAATAAGGCGTATCTGGCGGGGTTTATATCCCATGACCCCGGATGGGATGCCTATAATTGATAGAGTCCGGGAAATAAAAGGGCTTTATATGGCAGTCGGCATGTGCGGGCAGGGTTTTATGCTCGGACCAGGGGCTGCAATGATATTGGCAGATATGATAATGCAGTCTCCGCCGTCTCTGGAACCGAAATTATTGGAATCTTTCAGCTTGTACAGGAGTTTTGAATCCGCATTTGAAAAATTGAAATAGGCATATATATAATATTAGGAAGGAACAATGACTAAACAAACATCCAAATGCCAGTCTCTTGACTGCATTTTCAAACCGAAATCCATTGCCGTCATAGGCGCTTCCACCAAAAGAGGCTCCATCGGCAGGGAAATCCTTAACAATCTCCTTGCCCACGGGTTTAATGGCATGGTTTTTCCGGTAAATCCCAAGGCTGAAGTCATTAACAGCATGAAATGTTATGCTTCCGTAAGCGATATACCCGATTCCGTGGATTTGGCCGTTATAGTCGTGCCCAAAGATGGCGTCCTATCTGTCGCTGAGGAATGCGGAAAAAAAGGCGTTAAGGGTCTTATCGTAATATCCGCAGGATTCAAGGAAATCGGCGGAGAAGGCGTAGAATTAGAAAAGCAACTCCTTGGAATTGTGCAAAAATACGGCATGCGCATGGTCGGACCAAATTGCATGGGCGCTATAAACCTGAATCCAAACGTCCAGATGAATGCCACCTTCGCGCGTTCCCAGCCGCCGTTCGGCAAAGTAGGTTACATGTCCCAGAGCGGCGCGCTCGGCGTGGTTATTCTTGAATACGCCGCTTCGCTCGGGCTCGGTTTTTCAATGTTTTTAAGCGTCGGAAACAAGGCCGACGTGTCCGGCAACGACCTCCTGGAATACTGGAGCAATGACCCTGACACTGAAATAATCCTGCTTTATCTTGAAAACTTCGGCGATGCCGCAAGGTTTACCCGAATAGCCAGACAGATATCAAAGAAAAAAATAATAGCCGGCGTTAAAGCCGGCAGAACCCGCCAGGGCGCCCGGGCAGTGAGCTCGCATACGGGCTCGCTCGCAGGACTTGATATGGCAGTTGACGCGCTTTTTGACCAATGCGGGATATTGCGGGCTTCATCAGTAGAGGAATTTTTCAACCTTGCCCTTGCTCTTTCGCACCAGCCGCTCCCCAAGGGCAATAGAGTTGCCATAATAACCAATGCCGGCGGACCCGGAATACTTGCCACGGATGCGTGCGTAAGCCTGGGATTGGATATAGCGCAATTGTCAGCGCGAACCACTTCAAACATTAAAAGCATACTTCCGCAGGAGGCAAGCGTTAATAATCCGATAGACCTTATCGCATCAGGCGGACCTCAGCAGTTCAGTTATGTCGTAAAGGAAGTCCTGAAGGACCCGAATGTTGACGCCATAATCGTAATTTTTGTGCCGCCAATAATGATAGATAACTTTTCCGTTGCCCAAGCCGTTGCCCAGGCTGCCGCTGGTTCTGAAAAACCGGTATTGGGCTGTTTCATGGGCGATGAAAAAGACCGCGCCCGAATGGGTATTCATGGGAATTACAGGTTGCCTATATACGCCTTCCCCGAATCCTGCGCCAAAATACTTGAAGAAATGGTCAAATACTACAGGTGGAAAACCAAGGCGGAAGGCAAATTCAATACGTTTAAGGTAGATAAAGAAAAGGCAGGGGCAATAATCAGGCGCGCGAAACCCGGACAATTAACTGATTACGAGGTGCGGGAGATACTTACGGCGTACGGATTGACCGTAGCGGCATCCGGCACGGCAAGCGGATTGGATGAAATATTGGAATTATCTGAAAAGATTGGATATCCCGTGGTATTCAAGACTAATCAATCCGGCATAATTCACAAAACCGATGTCGGAGGAGTAGTTCTGGACATCCGCAATGATTCTGAAGCGGTTAAGGCGTACAAAAAACTAAAAACGAACCTTGAAAAGAAAGACGTCAAGACAGAAGCGTTGTCGGTAACGGTGCAGGAGATGATCAAAGGCGGCAAGGAAGTAGTAATGGGGATGTTCCACGACCCGGGTTTCGGGCCGCTTATGATGTTCGGCCTTGGCGGCATATACGTAGAAACCATTAAAGACGTGGTTTTTAAGATACATCCGCTATCAGACATAGACGCCATGGAAATGATAACCTCGTTGAAAGGATATCCCCTGTTGGAAGGAGTCCGCGGAGAAAAACCCGTGGATATGGAAATATTAGTAGAGTCACTTCAGAGATTGTCACAACTTGTGAATGATTTCCCGCAGATAGACCAATTTGACATCAATCCGTTCATAGTTTGCGAGAAAGGCGAGGCAAGCAGGATAGTGGACGCGAGAATGACGATAACTAACGAGTAGCAAGTATCCAGTAGCGGGTAGCGAGGGAACGATACTGCGAACGAAACGAGGGACGGGACTACGATTAAACGAAGCGCAAATCAGCCTTTTCAGGCCTGTTAATCACATCCATCACGATCAACCCGATCCGTCAGATTCGGTTAATCCACAAAAAAAAGACCGTCCTCCCCGCGAAAGCGGGGGGACGGTCTTGTAGTTCAATTAAGTGAAACCGCCGGGCGGATTAGAACTTTAAAGCAGTGTCAAATACCAGAATTGAACCGCTGTCTTCTGCATCGACTGTTACGGCCTTCAGCAAATCTGAACTGAAGAGGTAACCAAGGCCTAATGAGAAGGTCAGTGAATCGCTTGCATACCATGATGTCATGATATCCAATTCGAGACCGACTGTTCCATCACCACCGTTGTCTTCCTGCAAAGAATACCAGCCGAGGAATGCATCCAGGCTAAGTGGTTTCTGCAGAATGGCTTTGTCCCAGCTTGCGCCGGCCATAAACTTAAGGGCCAGCATGTTGGTGCTGTAATCAAATCCAAAGGCGGGATCTTCAAGTATAAGAGCCTGGTGGACGTTATCCAAATGCAGGAAATCTTCGTTTTCCGCAGATGTAGCATCGTCACCGGTCAAATACCACAGGGACGCGTCAAGATACGGCTTCAGCGGAGTATTGGCTGTCCATTTGGCGCCAAAATACAACGCAAGAGCGCTCTGATCTACGCCGTCTGCGATTTCGCCCGTCTGGAAGTACAATTCACCGTACAGTTCCAAATTGGGATTCAGAGAATAATCAGCGCCGCCACCGATTGTGTAATACTGACCGTTTGCGGACTGATCGTTGTTTACCAGCAGGTTAACATTGATAACCCTTCTGGTTGCGTCTGAATTGGAAGCCAGCTTATAATCGACATGAACTCCGTATATGTCCATATCTTCGCGGTTTCCTACTGTTTCCGTAAGTTTCAACATCAGCAGGTCAACTGCCAGGTTTGAGCCGCTATGATAAGTGGCTACCCAGCCGCCCATATCGCTGATTACTGTCCTGCTCAGACTGGTCTGAGTTGTGGACAGCAAAAACGGCTGATTGTTGCCTCTCAGGTCGGTAGCATAAGGCATGATACCTACTGAGAAGGACAGATTGTTCACGAGGAACTCTTCTGCCTTTACGTACGCGGCACCGAGGCCGGTATTGCCATATTCCATGTTTCCAATGAAATTGGCGAGATTGCCGGCGGCGTCATCCAGCTTGTTTTCAAATTCAACTACTGCGAAGCACTTTGAACCAAGTGTGATTTCAAAGCCGAGTTTCGCATGCAGTTGAGCTACTGCTGCGCCTTCCGGTGTAGCATCATCGGGCTCCAGATTGTTGCCCATGAATGCTGCGCCCTGTGACAATGACGTGCTCATTGTTAAACCGGTGACTTGAGCATCACCGTAAACTTTTACGTTTTTTGCGCTGGAGGGAGCATTACCTGTCGTGACATCAGCCATAACAGGCATTGAACCCAGCGTAACGAGCACTGCCAATGCACAATAAATTATTTTGCGAGACATATTTCCTCCTTGTAAAAACAAAGGTCTGTCGCAATCCCCCGAAATTCGGGGGGTCATTTGCAAAAATTAGCGTTTTGGAAAGGGGGACGCTAATCAGAAAATTATATGCAGACTCTGCATATTACATCTGCTTAAAAAGCAGATTGACGCATTAATCTCCCTGTACTGCCGACTCGGCCAAACCGTTCCCGCGTTAACGATCCGGAAACGCATCCAGCCAGCCAACTGCGTAAAAAAGACTAACGCAACGCTATTGTCATAATCCGCCCTTGCATCACCCCCTCTCTTTGGTTGTTGATCTTAGTAACATAATTTTTTTTCTCTATAATTATATGTATAGCCTGTTCTCGGTTTATAGTTTGAGATTACAAGCGCACATGAAATCCTTATAGTTATTCCACCCCTGCGGTAGTCAGGTGTTGATTAGTAAGTATAACTTTATTTTCTCTTTTGTCAAGAAAAACTAAAAGTTTTTTTTTATTTCCTGCCATACTGCCGGGGCGGCAGACTGCGGACGTTGGCGCTTCCGGCGCATGCGGCCCGGACGCCTTATGTCCGCAAAACCTTAATTTTCAAGCGTTACAGGGCGATTGACAGGGATTATGCCCCTGTCTTTCCCCTTCTTTACCATATCGGCAGATATTAATGCCGGCTTTAGCAAAAAAATTTTCTATTTTTTTGAAAATTCCTATTGACAATCTCCAAATCCGTTTTGTAGGTAATTTTCAGGTTGGCCGGGTCGCCGTCTATGGCTTTTACGGCATAACCGGCGGATTCGGCAATGGCAGAATCATCCGTTGCCTTAAAGGGATTCTTTGACAAATGCCCATAGGCTTTTTCAAGAATCAACTTCTTGAATCCCTGCGGGGTCTGCACAAACCTCAGGCGCTCCCTGTCAAGCGTTTTCCTGACAAAGCCGCCTGGAGAAACTTCCTTCACAGTGTCAGAGATCTTAACAGCCGGTATGGCCGCGCCATATCTCAGGGTCGCTTCCATGATGCGAATTATCAGTTCGGGCGCAACCATGGGCCTGGCTGTGTCGTGTACCAATATATATCGGAAAGCCTTGCCGACTAACTTTAGGCCGTTTCTTACAGAATCCTGGCGGAGCTTGCCGCCGACGGTTATCCTGGCTACGCCGTACTTCTTGAGAACGGCCATCTTACGGCACTTGGCGAGTTCGTCCTTATGAACTACGAGAATTATCTCCCCTATCCGGCAAAATTTGCCGCCTGCCCTGCTAAAAGCCTCCAAAACCATCTCTAAGAGGGTTCTGCCTGCTATTTTCACAAAGGGCTTTTTAAGGGAATTGGAAGGACCGGACGAGAGGAATCTTTCACTACTGCCTGCGGCCAGAAGGATTACGGAAAAAAACACCGGTTTTTTGTTATTATCTGCCATATCGCAGTCTTTCGGCATTTATTTCAGGGAGTTTTGCGTCAACTATCTTTTTACAGGTCTTTTCTATATTATAAGATACCCTTTTTATTACAATTTTCCTCATCTCCGAATCGTATAGCGCGTAAGATGACATGGGGTTCTCGTCCCGGGGCTGGCCTATACTGCCTACGTTGACTATCATCTTGACGTTCGGTTCAACGTCAATCTCCGAATCCAGGGTAAATACGATGGTATCCTGTTTGAGGACAAGCGTTACCGGTATATGCGAATGTCCTACAAAACAAAGGGGCTTTTCCTGGCATTCAAAATTGCGCATGGCGTCATAAGACGTCTGTATATACTCAAAAAGCGATGGCGCAAACAGATTGGAATGGGTAATCTGAAAATTGTTCATGGTCGCGGTCAAAGGCAGGTCCTTTAGAAAGGCCCTGGACTCGTCATTCAAGCTGTTGCGTGTCCATAAGGCCGCTATGCGCGCGAAAAGATTAAACGAATCCGGGTTCATCATGCCCACGGCAACCATATCGTGGTTTCCGGCAACTGTCACGCAGTCTAATTCCTTTATCTTCTCAACGCATGCGACAGGATCCGCGCCGTATCCGACAATGTCGCCGAGACATACCAAACGGTCAACCTTGTGATTGGCAATATCGGCAATGACCGCATCCATTGCCTCCATGTTCGCGTGTATGTCACCAAAAATTGCGTAGCGCATAAGTGATTACTGAAGTTCAGTCCTGTTATATATTAACGTGCCAACGTACAATATCACTGCAGTATAAACCAAACAATACAAAAAAGCAAAGGAAATATATTCAAGCGGAATAAAATAAGGATCGGACATGCGGCCGGGGCCTATAAAATAATCCAGATTGGGAAACAACGTAAAAAAGACCGTCCCTAAAGCAGAAACAACCGCGCTACCCTGCTTTGCCGCAAGGTAAATGTACACCGAAAAATGGCCAACCAGAAAAACAAGCAGGCAGATGCCGGCATTTACGGTCAGCGAAAAGAACAGCGATAAAACAACAGCTAAAGCAGACATCAGGAATATCTGGAAAGCGCATAACGACGCGCCTTTCAGGACGCCTGCGACGGTCGTCTTGAGATAATCATATATGTATTTCTCGTATATTAAATTAACGTCTTCGGAGGAAGTCTGCGAAATGTTTTTCAAGTGAAGCCCGTGCTCGCTCAGGGATTCAACGTTGGGTTTGCCCTCGGCAAGCCAAAGTGTCATTATCGTTACCAGCGACAAAAAAAATATCGCGGAAACCACGGTCAATAACACGCCAAAATACTTGCCCGTTATGAATTGGCCTTTGGATATGGGTTTTGAAAGGATCGTCATGGACGTCTTGCGCTCTACGTCCGAAGTTATCGCGGTGCCGGCCAGGAGTACCGACAGGAGTATCCCCGCAATGCCTATGGTTGCAATGGCCACTTCTTTAATGATAGGCAGTTGATGGTCAAAACAGAAAAATGTGAATTCCTTTGAGAGAAAAATAACCGCGCCGAAAAAAAACACGAGTATATAAAAAAGCGGCAAACGAACGGCCTCTTTATAGGTGGTTATTGCAATTACGTACGGCACCCTGAAGCTCTGGTACCAACCGGAAAGAATTTTTCGGATTACTCCCAACATCTCCGCTATTTTATTAAAATAAAATTATTTGTCAATGTTTTATGTTATATTTATATTGAAAATGGAGGAGAATCTTGTATAATTTATTGAAATCCTGACAGGACAGGATTACCCTGTCCCTACTATTGACATTGTTTGAATTGGATAAAAAATGGGAAAAATAATAGCCGTAGCTAACCAAAAAGGCGGGGTCGGTAAGACCACTACAGCCATAACATTGAGCACGTGCCTTGCTATGGCAGATAAGTCCGTATTGCTCGTTGATGCGGATACCCAACGTAATGCCGCCAGCGGCATAGCCGGCATAATTGATAATACTCCAAGAACCGCAGAGGAATTCCCGCACCCGATATATGAATTGATACAGTTTACCACCCTGGGAACCCTGCGAATCATCACCCTGGAGAACATCGTTACCCATACAGGAGTGGCTTCTGGATATACATTAAATAAGATAAAGGAATTTTTTAACGTCTTCTCACAGCATTTTGATTATATAATTTTTGACTGCCCTCCTTCTGTAACCCAACCCACTATCCTCGCTCTTTCACTCGCCACAGATGTAATTATACCTATGCAATGCGAATATTTTGCCATGGAAGGACTTTCACAAATACTTAATACCATTAAAGTTGTGCAAAAACAGCAGAATATCGCAAGAATAGATTATAGGATATTACTTACAATGTATGATGCCTCTAATCCTCTAACCGAAGAGATCAGAAATGAGGTAAAATCGCATTTTAAGAATGAGTTATATAGCTCTATGATACATAGGGATAACCTGTTTCCGGAATCATCAAGCCATGCGTTACCAATAGTCACTTATGCGCCTTTTTCAAGAGGGAGCTGGAATTATATCAATTTTACAAAGGAGGTTCTGTCAAATGGATAACAAAAAATTAGGCAGGGGATTAGATGCCATTTTCAATAATACGTCTCAGAGTCAAGGCGATATTCCATTAAATATACTTGATGAACCTGCCGGAAAGAAAGAAATAGTTAATATTAATATTTCAGAAATTCACCCAAACAGATACCAGCCAAGGGTAAATTTTGTAGCAGAACGGCTGGAAGACCTAAAACAATCCATAAAAAATGAAGGCGTAATTCAACCGGTGTTGGTAAGAAAAAGCGATATTGGTTATGAATTGATCGCCGGAGAAAGACGCTTCCGGGCGTCTAAGGAACTGAATTATACCTCAATCCCGGCTATAGTAATTAGCGCCGATGATACAAAAGCACTTCAATTGGCACTGATTGAAAACATACAACGAGATAACCTTAACGCAATAGAAAAAGCAAAGGCCTTTCAAATGCTGATAGACAAGTTCAAACTGACACAGGAAAAGATAGCAGATTACGTAACAATGGAAAGGTCATCCATATCAAATTTCCTCAGACTGCTTGAATTGCCAATAGAAATTCAGGATATGGTTTCACGTGAAACAATATCAATGGGGCATGCCAGGGCATTGCTTGGAATAGAGTCAAAAAGCATGCAACACCTTATAGCGCAACGTGTTATAGGTGAGCACCTGAGCGTACGACAGGTTGAAAATATTGTTACACGCATAAAAACTGGTAAATTTAAGGTGACAAAAAAGCAAAATCCTCAAATAATCGAATTAGAAGACCAATTACGTAAGGTTTATGGAACCAAGGTTGCTATAAAGAAAAGCAGGAAGAAGGGGCACATTACGATCGAATTCTATACTGACTCGGATTTTGACCGTATTTTCGGCTTATTGAAAAATGCCAAATAGAAAACCGTATAATAAGGTTTTTTGTCTTACATCCGGACTCTCCGGCGGGATTGCCGTCTTGCAATTGTACGGCCCCAAATCTCTTGACATACTCAAACAAATCTTTTTACCCCTCAAGCAGGATTTCACAAAGATTTCGCAACTCCCAATTTCTGAAATATTCTTTGGCCATATCAGGGATACTGCCGGCGAAACCATAGACGAAGCCATCGTCAGGCGTCTCAGGCCGGACGAAATGTTATGTCTCCCGGAAAGTTTTCATATATGTTGTCATGGCGGACCGGCAACTGTCGCAAAACTTACTTCTGTTTTCGCGGCAATTTGCGTTCCCATGATGACTTTAAGCATCTTTTTAGAAGACTTACGGAACGCAAAAAATATTGACGCCTCAACTATCAGGATTCTAAACCGATTTCCTGATGCTTCAACGGATTTGATGGGTAAAGTCCTATTAAACGCCTTATCGCATAAACCTATTCTTGCAGGCACAGGAATAAGCCTCAGGCGCAACACCTTGATTACCAAGCTATTGAACGTTCCGCCTGTTATAGTTCTGTACGGCAAAACAAATTCGGGTAAATCTACGTTAATGAACGTCATGTCTTCTGAAGGCCGTTCAATTGTCGCCAGCCAGGCAGGAACTACCCGTGATTCTATTATAAAACACATGTCAGTCGGCGGGATTTTAATGCAACTCATTGATACAGCGGGTATTATGAATGCAAAATCAAAGTTGACCCGGCTTTCCATCAGGCAATCCATGAAATACCTGAAAAAGGCGGATTTGATTCTTTTAATTTACGATGTTTCTAAAAAAGATACTGGCAATGACTTGCTTAGGAACTTAACTCAACGGCAAAAAACTAAAACAATACTCGTAGCAAATAAAATTGACTTGCTTTCCTGCCCGGAAAAGGGAGGGCAGTTCTTACCAAAGATATCTCTTCCTGTAATATATATCTCTGCCCTTAAAAAGACCGGTATAACGGAACTAAAAAAGCTGATACTCCTCAAACTCGGCGTTAAATTCATAAAACGGCATAGCCATTTTCAAACGTCTCGTCATAATCTTTCAATCTTAGAAAATCTTTAACTCATTTAATCCGTACCGAAGTTGTATTTGACATACGCATCCGGGAATGCTATAATTACCTTTATGAAAAAAGCGCTGTTGCTTTTGGCATTATTGTCTGTTATTGCGATTATAGTCCTGGTCGCGTCTTCTTCTAAGGCCGAGGATTTCGTGCGCGAACCGGCCAACGCGGGTAAATTCTATAAACTCTCCCCAGAGGAATTGCGGAAGGATATCAGCGTTTTTCTGTCCTCGGCCAAACCAATTCCATCGGAAGGGCACCTTGTGGCGCTAATCTCCCCTCATGCCGGCTATTCCTTTTCCGGCCAGACCGCCGCGTACGGATACTCTCTTTTACAGGGCAAGAAATATTCGCGTGTAATAATTCTCGGAACCAACCATAGACTTAATGAAAACGCAATCATAATTTCAGATTACACGAAATACAAAACACCGCTTGGTTCGGTGGATGTTGACACCGACGCCTGCAACGAACTCGCAAAAAACCCGCTGTTCAAAAAATTGCGGCCTGTTGTTGATACCGAACATTCAATTGAGGTGCAACTGCCTTTTTTGCAGATGACGCTAAAGGATTTCAAGATAGTTCCTCTTATTGTCTGCGAGCTTAATGACGATGGTTGCGCGAAAGTTGCCGGAACGCTAAGGAATTTTCTTGATGAAAATACGCTCTTCATAGCAAGTTCCGATTTTACCCATCACGGGCCTAATTATTCGTATGTCCGGTTCACCGACAATATAAAAGAGAACCTCAGGACGCTTGACCAGGGCGCTGTGGAAAAAATCGCGAAAATTGACTGCGCAGGCTTTTTAAAATATCGTAATGACACGGATATCACCGTCTGCGGCTACAAACCTATCGCAATCCTGCTTTCACTGCTTCCCAAAGAAGCCCTGTCAAAAGAGCTTTATTACACAACTTCCGGCGAAATGCAGAATGATTTTACTAATTCGGTAAGTTACGTTTCGATGGCTTTTACTGTAAAGGAGTTGAGTATGCTTGAGAAAGACCCTGATGAATTGACTTTTAACGAAAAAAAAACTCTTGTAAAACTCGCGAAAGATACGCTCAATTATTACATCAAAACCGGAAAGGCGCCTGACGCCCTCAAGGCCGGTTATGAGATTACCGACCGACTGAAAAAGAACGCGGAAGTATTTGTTACGCTGAGGAAAAAAGACCGCTTGCGCGGATGCATCGGGATGCTTGGGGAAGACATGCCCCTGTACAAGGCAATAATGAAATCCGCAATAAGCTCCGCCACACATGACCCGCGGTTTGATGCCGTTGAAGAGGATGAGCTGTCTGATATTACAATTGAAATATCGGTATTGACGCCGCGCAGGAAGATTGACGATTATAAAAAGATAGTCATCGGTACGCACGGGATAGTCGTAGAAAAAAACGGTTGCCGCGCGCTGTTCCTCCCGCAGGTCGCGCCGGAACAGGGCTGGGACTGCGAAACATTCCTCTCCGAATGCTGTGAAAAGGCAGGGCTTGAGACGGATGACTGGAAAGAAAGCTGTGAAATTTATACATTCCGCGCGCTTGTGTTTGACGAAACGGTATTAAGCGAAAATGAGAAATGAAGGACGGCGTTCGGGATCCGAGATCCGGGTACCGACCAGTGTTCAATGCCCCGCACAACGAACGGAGTAAACCGCTGAATACACTAAACACACCGAAACGTATAAGCCGAATTTGCCATGAATGCTTACGCGTTCGTGAACCGTCTTCGCGCGCTTAGCGGCCTTAGCGGTTAAATAGTCGTAGTCGTCAAGACGTACGACCTGCGGAATAAACCGCAAAGTAAGTTTACCCTGAGCGGAGCGAAGGGCAAAGTTCGCAAAGACGTAACGTTTACTTGTAACCGTCTTAGCGTGCTTTGCGCGCTTAGCGGTTAAACCGTCGCAGTTAGTTCGTGTTTAATTTGATTGTCGTTATGGTTCGTCCTTCGTGCCTTCGCCTGCACTGAGCAAAGCGAATCTGCCTGCACTAAGTACTTCGCCTTGACTCAGTATAAACAGGGCAAATCTGTGTAATCTTGTAGTTTTCGTCTGTCAGAAAAACTTCTATGAATCATAAATCTCCTGTCAAAATCTCCCGCAGGGAATTCTGTAAAATTTCCGTCGGCACTGCCGCGACCGTATCCGCAACGATGTTCCTGCCGAAAGAACTCATCCCTGAAGACGCTCCGGCGGCCAAATCCAAAGTAGCTCTTATCAGGAACCCGGCCGTGCTTGATGCGGCAACCGGAAAAACAGACGCGGTTATCGCAAAAGAGATGCTTTTTTCTGCGGTGATGAGAATAACCTCTTCGGACTCGGCGGAAAAGGCATGGAAATCAATTTTCAAAAACGAAAAAAAAGTCGCGGTAAAGCTGAATTGCGCTTCCAGGGTATTATCGCCGCGCAGGGAATTAGTTGACGCGCTCATTGAAGGGATAAATCTCGCAGGCATTCCAAAAGAAAATATTATTTTATGGGACCGGCTGGATGACGAACTCAGGCAGGCAGGCTTTGCCTTAAACACATCTGACGAAGGCGTGAAATGCTACGGCACGGATTCAGGCTCCGCCGGTTATGAAGAAAAATTGTCTTTCAGCGGCAACGTAGGCTCTCTCTACAGCAAAATCCTAACCCGCCAGTGCGACGCGCTTGTCAGTTTCGGCGTGCTTAAAGACCATTCCTTCGGCGGCGTGTCCATTGCTATGAAAAACATGTATGGCGCCATTCACAACCCGAACAAGTACCACGATAACTGCTGCGACCCTTATACAGCGGACGTGAATAACCATTCTTACGTAAAAGACAAGCTCCGTCTCTGTATTTGCGACGGCATAAGGGCGCAATACAACGGGGGGCCCGGATTCAAGGCCCAATGGTCGTGGTTTGATAATAGCATTATGGCAAGTACGGATTCCGTGGCCATTGACCGCGTCGGCGCGGATATCATAGACAAAAAACGCGTTGAAAACAAGATGAAGACCCTCGCGGAAAGCAATTGCGAACCCAAATGGCTGAAGACCGCGGCAGGGTACGGTCTGGGCGTGGAAGATATGAAACAAATTGAAATCGTATGAATCAGAAGCCTTAGCGAATGAGGGAAGGCCTGACCACATTTCATTTTGAAAAAAAATAGACGTAATAATTTTAAGGCATAATGCCCATATTAATGTTGAACTGTCCTAAAATCTACAACTCTTTCATTTTCATCAAAAATCAAAAGCAGGCCCTCACAATCAATAGCAGGGCCATATTGCTCCAGATAATATTCCCAACTGACAAGAGGCCCATCGTTTCTTGTCTCGTAAGGCCTTCCTAATTCTTTCAGTACATATTGTTCCTTCATCCCGATTGTTATTATTTTTCGGCAAAACTTAATTTTTGGGGGATAATCCCTTACGCAGATATTGCTCGTGGTCGTCTTAGCGTACTTAGCGATCTTTGCGGTTGTACCGTCATCGTTAGTCGTACTACGAACGGAATAAACCACTGAACCCTGTACCGATATCTGGTACAGGGTGAATACACTGAACACACCGAAACGTTTATACGCCTTCGTGGGAATAACCAGTAAAATATATCCGATGCAAACGTAATCGTATACGAACGGCAATTCACATAGCGCAACCATATTCTAGCCCCGGGAGCCGAGATCCGAGTACCGGAACGACGGACGATTGAAGCTCCCTGTAGCAAGTCTTCGGCGAGCTCAGCCGAGCCGCTACAGGGAATCTTCTCGTCTAAGGAAAACGAATGTTGTATTGTGCCTGCTTACCCTGCAGTCCTTCGCTACGGCTCACTTCGCTTTGCTCAGTATAAACTTAACGAAGTAAGCGGAGCGAAGTGGTTATCCTATGTAAATTCCATACAGAAAACTTCCGCATAACATGCCATTACGAAAGAACATTTAAACTATAGCGTAAAGTATTATCGCGCCGTTGTAAACCGCGTGCACCAGCATTGAAAAAACCAGGTTTCCCGTCTTTTCATATATCCACGCCGTTGCCAGTCCCAGGCAGAATACCGGTATCGCGGATATGGGCGGATGCACTGCCGCGAATATCAGCGCGCTTAGGACAGCGGAAAAATAAAACGTCCTTGTACGCCTTAATCCGCGGAAAACCATCCCGCGGAAAAGTATCTCTTCAAAAAACGGCGCCGCCATTATTACAACCGCTGTCATCCAGAAATTAAAATCCTCAGGCATCAATACGGTTTGTTGTTTCAAATACGGAATCCGGGATATCAAGGCGGAATACGCAATACCCGCGCCTGATGCAATTACTCCCGCAACCAGCGCAAAAAGCATAGAGGCGAAAAAACCGTTGAATCTGAGAACTGATCTTAAAACGCCTCCGGCCGTAACGGCTTTGCTCCGCCACAATGTCAAAAAGGCAAACATCACTGTCATTGCGCCGGCTGTTGCGTACGACAGGCCGATGGCGGACCATTTCTCCAGGCCGTTGAACGTACATACGATTATTGCCAATGCCTGCAGGAAGAAAAAAACCACAACGGAAATCAGTCCGTCCGCGAGGTCCGTTTTCCTTAGCGGCATAGCAGACGGGTCCAGCAGATATCCGGCTTGTTCCGTAACCTTCTGCCACAGGGCGGTCGCGAGCACGCAGAACATGAACAACACGACGCCTTTGCTCCACAAGCCCGGCAGATACAGGCCCGCGCCGAACAAAGCGCCCAGCATCATATACAAATACACCATCTCCTTGCGCATCCGTTCCTTGACTTCGGTTGCCAGCGGGTCGGCGCCTATTACCCCTATGGACGCGCCGATTATGCCGAATACGGGAAGCCCGAGCAATATCCATACAGCCGCCTGCGCGTCCTGCGCTGAAAAACCTCCGCGCCAGTAAATGCCGATTCCGAACGCGACAGAAGCATAAAACATCGCCATTATATTCCAGAACCAGAGCTTTTTCAGTATCATTTTTTCTATCGTATGCGGAAATGTATAGAACATCCACAGTGCGTCTTTTTCATCAAATATCAGATTTATCGCCGACGATATCAGGGAATACATCCCGATTCCGAAAGAAATCGCGCCCCAGTGCAAAGGATTATTAAGCGCGCTTTTCAGAATTTCGGGACTGAAAAGAAGCTGGATAATAATTATAAACGGGGCCAGAAGCAATCCTATTATCCTGCTCATGTCTCTTTTAAGAAGTTTCAGGTCCTTGCCAACTATGCCGAATGATTGAATAGCATACGGTTTTCCGGAAACCTTGCCCCGCATGGTCTCCATTTTCACGGCCTCAAGGCCTCTATTTGAAACTGCGCCGATAATATATGAAATGCCCGACAGAACGAGGATTATCTGGCCGGAAAGAATCAGTAATTTAATAAGAACGCCGGCCGCGGAATCGGAATGAAATATTCCAAGGGCAAGGCCTGTCGGCAGATATTCCGTTATTATGCCGAAATCCCGTATCCATCCGTATAGAAAATAATCCGTCCGTCCAACCGAGCTGTTCAGTGATAAAACGAGAAAGAAAATCACCGTTCCCGCAAGCGTGCTAATCGCCCATATAGTCTTTAGCTTGCTTGTTGAAAACCTTTTATAGCCGGCCAATTCAATAATAGCTGTAATCCCGGCTATCAGCAGATTTACCATAAGCGTTATTACGATCGCCGCCGGCACCGCGAGCCAGCCGTAACCCCAGAACATCAACAGTAATACGGAAAATGCCGGAAATACAATCCAGCCGAATACGTTCAAAATCGCCTGCTGGAAAATACGCGCGGCGCATATCGCTGGTATAGGCGCGGGCATTGACAAGAGCCACTCAAATTCAAATTCCCCCTGTGACATGCCGGTAAAAGTGCCTCCAAGCGACCACAGCAGTACTACAAGGAAAATCAGCGCCATTACAAAAGCCGCCGCAGTGAAAAAAGGCCGCGTCTGGTATACGGAACCGCCAAAACCGGTATCTTCATAACTCGTTTGCAATTTGTTATTGAATTCAAGAAGGGCATTTGCCTTTGAATGGATGGATTGCATTGAACTGTCATACGCTGTGATTTTTGACCCGAGTGTCCGTATTATGGTGAAGGCTATTCCGAAAGCCGAAAAACTCATCCAGCCGAAAATTAGCAGTGCGAACAGCAATCCGAACTGCTTTTTGCGCGGAGTGCCCGTGCGCGCCGGCGCATTGTATTTCCTTTTCCTGCCAATCTGCGTAAACGAAAACATTCTGTTCAGCATCCTGACAGCTTTCAGGCGCAGGATATTGTATAAAATACCGGTTGTTGATATTTGAGTGGATAACTGCATACGAGTCTATGAGTTTGGGGTCTAAGAGTCTGGAGTCCGAGGTCAGCAGTCTGGAATCGTAACTCAGGACTCAAGACTTAAGACTCAGGACTCTACAGTCCATTCTCTTCCATTTTTCCTTCTTGCTCCTTCGTTTATCCGTGCGTTTCCTGCGAGTCGTAACGATACTACGATTATTACGAGCGTCAGCGATCCTGCGCATCAAGGCGTTCTTCAGGTTTTGTTACCGCGAAGAACGCTTCTTCCAGCGAGCCGCCCTGGCACAACTTGTTTTCCAGATCAGCCGGGGTTCCTACGGCGAGCAACTGTCCGTTGTTTATTATAGCAACCCTATGGCAGAGTTTATCCGCCATTTCAAGCAGATGCGTATTGAGAAAAACCGTCTTGCCTGCCCCGGCCGAAGCCGATATCCAATTCTGCACTTCGCGCGCGGCTATTGGGTCAAGGCCGTTGGTAGGTTCATCAAGAAGGAAAACCGCCGGGTCATGAATCAAGGCGCAACAGAGCCCGAGCTTGCGTTTCATGCCGGCCGAATAGTTTACGGCATATTCGTACGCCGCGTCCGCGAGTGAAAATTGTTCCAGCAACTCATGGGTGCGTCTGCGGACGGTTATTTTGTCAAGACCGTGCATATTACCGACAAAATGAAGAATTTCTTCGCCCCTGAGGTAATCGTGGAACATCGGATTATCAGGAAGATAACCGACAAAATGTTTTACCCGCACGCGGTCGCTGTGGCAATCAAGGCCGTGGATGCGGCATGAGCCCCCGGAAGGGATAAGCATACCCATCAAAAGCCTGATAGTAGTTGTTTTCCCGGCTCCGTTCGGGCCGAGAAACCCGAAAATTTCGCCGGCTTCCACCTGCAGGTTCAAACGCTCAAGGGCCCTGAACGAACCGTAGTCCTTGGTTAAATCAGCACATTCTATTTCACTCATGTCAAAAACCGTTCTCTATTCCGGCCTTTCTGAACTCCATTCGTCATCTTCAAGGCTGGAAGGAAACGAATCCGCAGCCTCTCCGCCGATGTCCTTCCAATACACAGTTCCTTTTTCATTTATGACGAAGGTTTTATTGCCTGTAACGCCGTATTCGGCGGGAAAAGCGCAAAATGCAAATGAATACGGATTCTCGTATGTTAAATTATCGCCATTGCTGTCCTGCGCGTATTCCTTTCCGTGCGCGTCGTAAGTAATTATAGCATAATAATAGCCATTGAAGGGTACTGGATTATCGGTCAATTCGGGCCCGACGGGCGGTTTGTCCGATGGAGGCACGGGATCGCTGTCTGCCATGGCAACATCTTTATTTATAAGGGCAATTTGTTTGCCCAGGGCATTCGTTAAACGGTACAAACCCGAAACGTCTTCTACCCAGTAATCCCTTTTGCCGTTCCTGTCCGAATCTTCCAGATGGAGGTTTTGTTCGGCTTCCACCAGATTCATAAGCGCATAGTATGCGGCAAGTTCATTATGGTGCATTGCCAACTCTTTGCCGCCGCATCCATTATGCGCAAATAATCCGGCGGTCAACATTATTCCCAGAAAAACTTTTACACACGTCCTGTTCATATAAATCCCCAGTTGTATCGCATATTCCGAATCTCAAATCTGAAATCTCAGATCTCAAACGCGCTTATTGCGCGAAGTCTTTCAAGCTTTCTTCAATTGCGGCAATCTGAGCGGCAGTTTCCTCTTTCCGCTGTTTTTCCATTTCCACGATTTCTTCCGGAGCGTGTTCCGCGAAATCGGGATTGGATAATTTCTTTTCCACGCCGGCGAGCTGTTCCTGCGTTTTCTTTAATTGCGTCCGCAATTTCGCGGATTCCTTTTCAATATCAATAACATCGCCGAGCGGAACAAATATTTTATATCCGGCAACAAGGCAGGACGCGCTTTTAGGCGGCTTCGCGAGATTAAGCCCGTATTCTATCGCATCAAGCACTGCTATTTCCTTTAACAGCGTCTGGTGTTCGCGTATTTTTGCCAGGACTTCTTCGTTATCCGCGGAAATCAGGGCGCTAAGCGGTTTGTTTTTCGGGATATTCATCCTCGCCCGCACGTCTCTTATTCCGCTTATGCCCTGCATTAAGACATCCATTTCCTGTTCGATGCTTATGCTTATCCTACGCGCGTTGCACGCCGGCCAGCGGGCAGAGGCGATGCTTTCTTCCATGCCGGTACCTTCGCCTTCAAGGCGCCTGAAGACCTGCCAGAGTTTTTCAGTGACGAAAGGAGTGTACGGATGGAGCATTTTAACCGTATCCTGAAGGCATTGGTAGAGCACATGAAGGGCGATTAATTTGGATTCTTCCCCGCGTTCTCCCCTGAGGCGGGGTTTTACGATTTCAATATACCAGTCGCACAGGTCGTGCCAGAAATAGTCGTAAATAATGTGGGCGGCCTCGCCGAACTGGAAGATCTCCAGCGTTTCCGTGTACACGCGAATGGTGCTGTTCAGGCGGCTGAGTATCCAGCGGTCTTCAAAGTCAAGTTTATCTTCCTGCATTGGCGCGGTAATCCTGCTGAAATCTCCGGCATTGCTCAGGAAAAACCTTGAGGAATTCCAGAGTTTAGTTATGAAATTCCTTCCGAGTTCGTAAATTTTATCGGAAATTTTCACGTCTTCTCCGAGCGGCACATTGGACATAATGCCGAGCCTGACGGCATCGGCGCCGTATTTTTCAAAGACTTCTATGGGGTCAGGCGAATTTCCGAGCGATTTGCTCATTTTTCTCCCCTGGTTATCCCGGGCGATGCCGTGAAAATATACTACCTTGAACGGCGCCTTGCCCGTAAACTGGAAACCCGCCATAATCATGCGCGCTACCCAGAAGAATATTATATCCTTGCCTGCGTTCAGCACCGTAGTGGGATAGAAGTATTCGTATTCCGGCGTTTCCTCGGGCCAGCCGAGGGTTGAAAACGGCCACAGCCATGATGAGAACCACGTATCCAGCACGTCCGGATCCTGATAGATATCCGTACTCTGGCAATGCCGGCATTGCGTCGGGTCTTTACGCGTGATGGTTTTTTGGCCGCATTTCCTGCAGTACCAGACCGGGATGCGATGTCCCCACCATAGCTGGCGGGATATGCACCAGTCGCGGATATTTTCCATCCAGTCAAGGTATATCTTCGTCCACCTGTCGGGAACGAAAACAATTTTGCCGGATTTTACGGCTTCAATTGCCGGTTCGGCAAGCGGTTTCATATTTATAAACCACTGGGTGGAAATGGAAGGTTCAATGGCCGTATTGCACCTGTAGCAATGGCCCACGGAATGCTTATATTTTTCCTGTTTCAGCAGAAGGCCAAGCGCTGTCAGGTCCGCGATAACTTTTTCGCGGCATTTGAATCTGTCAAGGCCTTGATATGGACCCGCGTTTTCGTTCATTTTGGCATCCTTAGTCAGGATGCTTATTGACTGTAATTTATGGTCCTTGCCCATCGCAAAATCATTCGGGTCGTGAGCGGGCGTAATCTTGACCGCGCCGGAGCCGAATTTAATATCCACGCGGGCGTCCGCTATGATGGGTATCTCCCTGTTCGTCAGCGGAAGTACGATGGTTTTATTTATAAGATTTTTGTAACGTTCATCATCGGGATGTACGGCAACGGCGGTATCGCCGAGCATTGTTTCAGGGCGCGTGGTGGCAACGGTTATGGATTCAGAAGAATCCTTAACCGGGTATTTTATCCAATACAACCCGCCGGTGATTTCCCTGTACTCAACCTCTTCATCCGACAGGGCGGTCAGGCAACGCGGGCACCAATTGACGAGGTACTCGCCCTGATAGACAAGGCCTTCCTCGCAAAGCCGGACGAATGCTTCGCGGACCGCGTACGACAACTCCGAGTCCATTGTAAACCTTGTCCTCTGCCAATCGCAGGAGCATCCCAATTTCTTGAGTTGTTCTATGATGCGGTTGCCGTACATGCCGCGCCATTCCCAGCATTTTTCCACGAAAGCCTCCCTGCCGAGCTGTTGCTTGGACATGCCCTGTTTAGCAAGGTCTTTTTCAACGACATTCTGGGTGGCGATGCCGGCATGGTCGGTACCTGGAATCCATGCTGTCACGAGGCCTTTCATACGGGCGAATCTGACCATAATATCCTGCGGGGTATTATCAAGCACATGGCCCATCGTAAGAATGCCCGTGATGTTAGGAGGCGGAATAGCTATGACGAATTTAGGCTTTCCGGGCGCAACCGAACCGTGAAACAGGCCTTTTGATTCCCAGAAATTATAGATCTCGTCCTCCGAAAGCAGGCCGATGCTGACATTGCTTTCTTTAGAATCATACCTTGCCGGCAATTCCAGCATATTGAAAATCCTCAAAATGGCTTAACGAAAAATTAAAGACCCGATTATAATATCCTTGCTTTTTAATGTCAAGAATTAGGTATGCTGGACCACAACGCCGCATTTCGCGGAAATACGCAAATAATTCTTGACAAACCCGTAAGAATTCGGTATAGTACTACATATATATGCATAAAAGAAAGAAAGCGTTAAAATACGAAGCCAAGCCGGACTTATCCGGAATGCTTATAAGAGACAACACCTACCTTGACAGCGGCCTTGAAGGCTTGCGGGAATTGTCAATTGGCTACAGGGAAATCCAGTCAGCCCTGAAGAAAAACTCCGAAGAGCACAGGATAAATGCCGAAGACCACAGGAAGAATACTGAAGAACACAGAATAAACGCTGAAGAGCACAGGAAGAATTCGGAAGAACATGAAAGGATTTTCAACCGGCTTAACGAGCATTCCGAAGCTCTTAAGGAACTGCAGAATAACACGCGGGATTTGCGGAATGATCTGCTTGAAATGCGGAAATCCTTGAAAGAAACCAACAGGGCCGTCGCCGCTTTAGGAAACATAATCGGCTACAGCCTTGAAGACCTTGCGAAAATCATACTGCCCAAATGGCTCAAGTCGGAAGAGAACATTATAGTGCATAACATAACGAGGAAATTCACGAAACTTTCAAACGGCGCGGAAATAGAAACAAATTTTGTCGGCAAAGGCACAAGAAACGGCAGGCCGATAGTGGTAATAGGCGAGGCAAAAACCAGGACTTACAGAGCGGAAATAAATACATTTCAACGGTATCTGCAGACACTCATTCAAAAATACCACGGCATTGAAATCTACCCATTCTTTGTATCATACCTGTATCACGACTCGGCAAAAGCGGCCGCTCACAGGCACGGCATTCGCCTGATAGAATCAATTACCCTTGTGAAACTTACGCCGTCAGGTCTGATAATGTCTTCGCCTGATTATAACCCGTGCTATCCCTAAGTCCTGCGCAAAACAGGCAACGGCTTATTTCTCCTGCAGCGCTTTCAACTCTTCTTCCGCATCCAGCACTCCCTGTTGGCATGACAGCATAAACCATTTAACCGCCTCCTTTTTGTCCTGGGCTACTGCGATGCCGTTCAGGTAAAACAATCCTAAATTATATTGTGCGACAGGATTGCCCTGATAAGCCGATTTTGAAAACCACTTGTATGCCTCATTAACATCCGCATCCACGCCCGTGCCGTTACAAAAACACACTCCGAGATTCAGCTCAGCTTCTGGGCAACCGCCGTCTTCCACGGCTTTTTTAAACCATTTAACCGCCTTTTTCGGGTCTTTTTCACCGGTTAAGCCGGCCAGCCATGCCTTGCCTATATTGGTAGAGGCCAGTAGATGCTTCTGTTCCGCCGCTTTTTCAAGCCATTCCAACCCCTTCTGCGGGTCTTTTTCTACGCCGAACACCCCATTAATATAATATATGCCCGCTAAATATTGAGCGGCAGGCATATCCTGTTTTGCTGATTTAAACAGCCAGTCAAGCGCCAATTTTTCATCCTTAGCGATTCCGATTCCTTCCATGTATAGTGAGGCGAGTTTATATTGCGCAAATTTATTGCCCTGTTCGGCCGACTTTTTGGTCCAGTCAAATCCCTTCTTGTCATCTTTTTCCAAGTTACCGTCGCCCGCGGCATAAAAATCCCCCAGCAGATATTGCGCATCGCTATTGCCGCCTTCGGCTGATTTGCGCATCCACTTCATGACTTTATCATATTCCACCGGGCATTCCGTTGCATTGACCTTATCGTCATTTAATAATCTTACTGTCAAAAAAAACTGGGATTGCGGATCGCCGGCTTCGGCCTTGGCAATAAACTCTTCAAGAGGAACCGCAAAAATACCCATGTTGATTCTTTGTGAGAAGTGCATTCGCGTGCCTATTCCGGAAAGCGCTCTGATACTTTCCTGATCGCCCTGCTCTGCCGCCACGCGCAGTAATTTAACCGCCTCACTTTCGTTTCTTTCAACGCCGTTGCCGAAAAGATAACATATGCCTAACGCCTTATGCGCTGAAATTTCCTTTTCTTCCATATAAGTCACTTTTCTCCACCATCTTACCGCTTCTTTGGCATTGCGCTCCACGCCGTTACCTTTATAGTAACACATGCCAAGGGTGAACCACGCGTCAAAATTCAACTGCTCCGCGGATTTTCTTACCCACTTAAAGCATTCCTCTTTGTTTTTCGGCACTCCCAAACCCAGCCTGTAACAGGTTCCCAGAAGATATTGGACATGCGTATCATTTTCGATTTCCGCATTCCGGCGCAACTGGGAAAGAATATTATTAAGCGTTGCTTTTGCGCCCGCATCCCCGAGTTCGGCGGCTTTCTGGAAATAACCGAGTGTTTTCACCGCATCTTCCGACAAATCAAATGCTTTTAAATACAAATTGCCTAATTTGCAAAAAAAACCGGCCGGCGCGTCAGGGCGCAACCTCAGGCTCTGTTCAAAAGATTCTATCGCCCTGCCTGTCTGCTCAAGCATATCAAAAACAAACCCACGGTTTATCAGAATTAAAGCTATGAATTCCTTTTTTGAAAGGTTCCTGGAAAAATGATACGCTGGGGAATCCTCTGCATCCGATTCAAGCAGGCCGCTGTTTTCCAGGAAATCCCCATATTCCTTGAGGGTTTTCATTTCCGCTCCTTTGTTTGTTGTTTCTATATTGCGCTTGAAATTGCCGTCATCATATCTTACGAATACGTGTGACGGAAGCGCTACGCCATACAGCGGGAGATCCAGCCTTTCGCCGATTGCAAGATACAGCGTGCTGAACCCCATGCAATTGCCTTCCATGGTATCCAGTACATTATGCAGGAAACTTCCGCTCGGATTGCCGCTGAATCTCCCCATCTCTGTCTTAATGTATTTTTCTTTTTGCGCCTTTACGATATACGCCTTTCGGAAATTAAAAAGATAATCATTTATGATTCCTATTATTTTTTCAGGGTCTTTTTCCGTGCCGATGCGGGACTTAATCTCGTCCGCGATATAATCAAGTTCCTTCATGTAATCACTGATGTCCATATCCGGAGAGACCTGCTGTGCCAGCATCAAGGCGGCGTTTCCGACATTAATATCCGCGTCATTCGCGGAAATGATATTTTCAATCCATTCCAGTTCCTTTACTGCGATAGCAGTGAGTTTTACGGGATCCGCCGGTTTTGGTTCTCCAAGTTTTGCTTTACAAAAGAAGATGTATAGCCTGGCATCAGGCAGATACTCGCCATTGGGATATCTTTCCATGAATTCATTAAGTTCGCTTATCGCCTTCGCCCCTTCATTGAGCTGGATGTAAAGGAAGCTCAAATAATAATAGACGTCGTAAACATCGCCTTCCGGCGAATCGGCCGTTATGTCTTGTTTGGCTTTTTGCAGGACTTTAAAAGCTGCGGAAAAGTTTTGCGTTTTCATCAGCAATTCGGCCAGGCCGCAACAAGCCGGCAGGAAATCCTGTTTTACCTTCAAGGCTTTCAGGAAAAAGCCGGTGCTTTTATCAATATTTTCCTTTTGAGACAAGTTTGATGCCGCGTAAATCCTGCCCATCGTGTTAAGCGCCCTGTAGTTATCCGGATTCAGCGAAAGCGATTTTTCGGCATATTCCCTGGCTGTTTCGGCGTATTTTTTTGCCTTCAACGAAATTGATTTGCGAAAGAAAATTTCTGCTTTGACGGCATACGCGCTGTCATCATCCGGCTGAATTGCTATAATTCTGTCAACATCTTCAACAGCCAGGCCAAACTCATTTTTCTCCTTATATGTATTAGCCCGTTTGAACAGCAAAACGGCGTTTCCGGGATCGGCATTGATTTTGGCGGACAAATCCCTGATTGCGTCTTCATATACGCGGTCATTCACCAATATGGATGATACCATGGTTTCAAGGACGCCTATGCCGTTGATTGCTTCCTGTTTTTCCTCGCCTGTAAGGAACTGTTCTATTTTCTTGCGCGCGACCCTGTCCTTGACGTCATCCAAATGGCTTTCCAGGTAACTGTAGAAAGATTCCATAAGGCTGATAAGCCATTCGCCCTTAGGAGACCTGTTGGCTGATTTCAGGGAAAACTGGATTGCCTTCAACATGTAGATGAAACTTTCCTTGTTTTCCAGTTTGCGCTGAAGCGTTTCGTCAACGCCGCCCAAATCCGGCAGATAAGCGTCGTAAAGCGGTTCAAGGGCCGTGACAAGATTGTCTTCTGTAAGTTCCACGAATTTAGTTTCAGCGCCGAGGCCCGAGACAAAAAGTTCGGCAACGGTATTGTCCATTGTGAAACCGGTTATGGTATTTTTGTAGTCTTCAGAAACGAATTCCGCCTGTTCAACGCGAAAATCGGATGCGGTAATAAATTCACATAATCCTTCCGACGCGAAACGTATTTTTACAATATGCCGGCCTTTCTCTTCCGTAATATTAAAATGCAGTCTTGGCAGAATATCGTAAGTTGTTTTTATTACTTCCAATATATCCCGCTTTACCGAAGAAAGTTTTGCTTCTGCTCTCAACGTTATCTTGCCGGATTTTCCCGACTCAAACCAGAATACGGGACAAAACCTGACAGGGGGGATTTCAATTTTCGCGAAATAGCAGGTGTCAAGTTCCGGCAGGTAAACTCTGGCCGTCGGATTTCCGTAGAAGAAACTTGCGAGCACTCTGCCGTTCTCGGATACCGACATAAACAATTGAGGTGATTTGTACGCAATCCGGATGCGGATTATTTTACCGGGCTCTTCCGCGGCGCGGCGGTTTATTTGCATGTCGGCAAATAATTCCTTGCCGATTACGCTTACTGCCGCAAGGGACAAATCCGTATATAATTTTTTCAGCATTTCAAGGTCTTCCGGCGTTTCTGCCTTGATCCAGTCAATAAACAGCCGTGATTGCGCGGCAAATTCGGATTGCGGGTATTTGACGACCAATTGTTCGTAGTATTGGACCGCGGACAGCCTATTGTCTTTATGATAGCAGTATTCCGCCGTATTGAAAAGCGATTCCGGAGCGAATTCGGAATCCGGGAAATCCGTGAAAACCCTCTTGTAATCATCAAGCGATTTTTTCAGCGCCTCTTCCGTTGCCCCTATTGCGAACAGAATATCGGCTTCTCTGAACAGCGCTTCGGGTATTTTACCGTGGCCTGGGTATTGCGAGATGAATTGCGTCAGCAATTGCAGTACCGCGGGGGATTTATCTTCTTTCGCCCTGGCCGCTTCTATTTTTTCCCATAATCTGCCGGATTTTTCGTCATCGTTTTCGGACCAGCCGGTTTTGCCGGGCAATGCTAAAACAAAAAACAGCAGTAACGGCGCAATCAGTTTTTTTCTCGCAATTTCCATTGTTACCTCTAAGAAAGCATTTATTTGATTATTATAGCAATTTACAGGAAAATATCAACCAAAATACCGGCTATAATGCATCGCATAAGTGAAGATGGGTTTTCAAGTTCCCCGCGGCATTTTGATGTTCACGTTATTTTCTCAACCCGCCTTCACTGGCCATTAGCTTTTTCATTATCTTGACTTAATACTTCTTTTATTATATAAATAAACCGTCCTGCAGAGTAGGCAGGGCAGTTATAATTGGGAGTTGTCCTTATGGTAAAAAAAGAAGACAAACTGCGCCATCTTGAGCAATTAAAAAAGAAGGCCCTTGAAGGCGGCGGCAGGGAACGCATTGAAAAACAGCATCAGGCGGGCAAACTCACCGCGCGGGAAAGGATAGACCTCCTGCTGGATGAAGGTTCGTTTGACGAAACTGATACCCTTGTGAGGCATAAATTCACGCATTTCGGCATCGGCAAAAACCGGCCTTTAGGCGACGGCGTAGTCACCGGATACGGGCTCGTTGACGGCAGGCCGGTGGCGGTTTTTTCCCAGGATTTTACCGTGTTCGGCGGCAGTCTCGGCGAAATGCACGCCATGAAAATATGCAAGGTAATGGACGGCGCGGTCAAAAGGGGCATACCGGTTATAGGATTCAATGATTCGGGCGGCGCGCGCATTCAGGAAGGCGTGGTCAGCCTCGGCGGCTACGCGGATATTTTTCTCAGGAATACTCTGGCATCCGGCGTAGTGCCGCAGATATCCGCGGTAATGGGCCCCTGCGCGGGTGGCGCGGTGTATTCGCCCGCAATAACGGATTTCATTTTCATGGTGGAACATACGAGCTATATGTTCGTCACAGGCCCGAATGTCATAAAGGCCGTTACCCACGAAGACGTTTCTTTTGAAGACCTTGGCGGCGCCAGGGCGCATAACGAGATAAGCGGCGTCGCGCAGTTCTCGGCAAAAAACGAATCCGAATGCATCCGGAACATCAAGAAACTTCTAACATTCATTCCGCAGAACAATATGGAAGAAGCCCCCGCAATACCCTGCGACGATGCTTCGGACAGAAAAATAAAAAAACTGAACACCATTGTGCCTGACAATCCGCAAATCCCTTATGACATGAAAGAAGTCATTCTTGCGGCCGTGGACAACGGCGAATTTCTTGAAGTCCATGCCGAATTTGCGAAAAACATCATAGTCGGTTTCGGCAGGTTCAACGGCCGCAGTGTGGGAATCATCGCCCAACAGCCGGCTTTTCTCGCGGGATGCCTTGATATAAATTCTTCGGCCAAAGGCGCGAGATTTATAAGATTCTGCGACGCGTTTAATATTCCGCTCGTGACGTTTGAAGACGTCCCGGGATTCCTGCCCGGCATAGCTCAGGAACACGGCGGCATTATAAAAAACGGCGCAAAATTGCTGTACGCCTACTGCGAAGCCACGGTGCCGAAAATAACCGTAATTACGCGCAAGGCATACGGCGGCGCGTACGACGTCATGAGCAGTAAACACATCAGAGGCGACGTTAATTTTGCCTGGCCTACGGCCGAAATCGCCGTAATGGGGCCCGAAGGCGCGGTTAACATCATTTTTAAAAAGGAAATTGAAACTGCAAAAGACCCGAAAGCAACCCGTGAAAGGCTCCTTAATGAATACAAGGAAAAATTTGCCTCGCCTTATATCGCCGCTGAGGAGGGTTACGTTGACGACGTCATCGAACCCGCAACCACTCGTTACAGGATAATCAAAGCCCTGGAATTCCTTAAAAACAAACGCGATAATAACCCGCCGAAAAAACACGGGAATATACCGTTGTGAGATAAGGGATTACGGAGTTAAGGGGTTACGGAGTTGAGGGGTTACGGAGTTGAGGAGTTTAGATGCCGGTAAAAATACTGAAAAAAATACTTATTGCCAACAGGGGCGAGATTGCCATGCGCATCCTGCGCGCGTGCAGGGAACTCGGGATAAAAACCGTCGCCATATACAGCGATATAGACGAATGGTCGCCGCATGTGCTCGCGGCGGACGAATCATTTCCGCTCGGCGGCTCGCTTTCAAAGGATTCCTACCTGCGGCTGGATAAAATAATTGACATTGCAAAAAAATCCGGCGCGGACGCAATCCACCCCGGCTACGGATTCCTCGCGGAAAACCCGCTTCTTTCCGCGGCGTGCGCGAAAAATAAAATCATTTTCATAGGCCCTTCGGCGGATTCAATGGAAAAGATCGGCGATAAGATAAACGCCCGCCTGCTTGCGACGAAAATAAAGGTACCGACAGTCCCGGGAATTTACAAGCCGCTTACCGAAGACGGCGACTTGGGGCATATCCTGAAAACCGTCGGCCTGCCTCTTGCCGTAAAAGCGTCCGCTGGCGGCGGCGGCAAGGGCATGCGTATCGTCAGGCACGCAAAAGACCTGCGCCATTCCATAAAAGAAGCGCGCTCGGAAGCAAAGGCCGCGTTCGGAAATGACATTGTTTACGCGGAAAAATACATTGAGTCTCCGCGGCATATTGAAATGCAGGTTCTCGCAGATTCCTCCGGCAATACGGTATATCTCGGCGAACGCGAATGCTCCATCCAGAGAAGGCACCAGAAATTAATAGAAGAATCGCCTTCTCCTTTTGTTGATGCGGAATTGCGTGCGAAAATGGGCGAAACCGCGTGCAAGATCGCCCGCGCAGTGGGATACGCCAACGCCGGCACCGTGGAATTTCTCGTTGACAATAAAAAGAATTTTTACTTCCTTGAAGTAAACGCCCGGCTCCAGGTGGAACACCCGGTAACCGAAATGGTTACCGGCATAGACCTTGTCAAAGAACAAATACGGATTGCGTCAGGCGAAAAATTGCGTTTTTCCCAGGACAATATCCGCATCCGCGGCGCGGCCATAGAATGCCGCATTAACGCGGAAAATCCTTACGACGGTTTTACGCCGTCAATCGGCGAAATCAGCGGCGTGGAAGAACCCCACGGGCCCTTTACAAGAGTGGACAGCACCATAGAACCCGGCATGAAAATAACCATGTTCTACGACCCGCTGATGGCGAAATTGATTACGTGGGGCAATAACCGCGCCGAGGCAATCGAACGCATGAAAAGGGCCCTGAAGGAATATAAGATAGTAGGCATTCACACGGTAATACCGTTTCACATAGAAATACTCAAACACCCGAAATTCTTAAAAGGCGATTTTAATACGCATTTCATAGAAAAAGAATTCAAGTTTACGCCCTCATCCGGCAGAGACGCGCGCGAAGCGGCCATGATAGCCGCCGCGCTGGAATACTGCAGAAAACGCAAGGAAACGCCGGTGTTTACAACAAAAACCTCGGACGGCTGGAAAAAGGCGTCGTTCGCGGAAAATAAAAGGTAAGCCTATATGAAATTATCAGTCGTTTTTGAAGGCAGGAAAGAGAGCTTTGAGATAGAAGAAGATGGCGGCGCTATCGTGCTCAAAAGCGCGAGCGGCGAACACCGCATCGTCCTTGACCATTATAAGAGATGCATACGAAACGCCAGAGTGGATAATAAGAAACTTACCTTCGGCTGGCGCAAAAAAAACGGCCAATACGAAATCCAGATTGACGGCATTCCATACGAAATCACGGTCACGGATTCCAGATACGAGCACCTGCATAAACTGCCCGAGCGGGCCTGCCGGATAAACAACGGTAAATGCCCCGTCACAGCCCCCATACCGGGGCTTATCACGGCAATAAAAGTCAAACCCGGAGATAAAGTAAAAAAAGATGACAGCCTTATCACGCTGGATGCGATGAAACTTCAAAACGATATCTTCGCCCCGAGAGACGGCAAAATCGTGGAAATAAAAGTTAAAATAAACGATACTGTGGATAAAGGAACCGTGCTTATCGTTATTGAATAATGAATCGCAATAAACAATCAATTTCGAAATATTTTTCGCCGTTAATTCAGTCCCTTCACATAATCCTTCCACTCCTGTTCCATTTTATTAAAGTCCTTAACAGTTTTGAAAGAAGCATCAAGTGCGTCTTTTGCAGGTTTGTTCGCCTTAAGCGCATTAAAATATTTTTCCAGATAACCCTTATATTTCCCATTTTCATAATTCAAGCAGAAATGAATGATTGACCACGATTGCGCATAATTCAGGCTGGCCGTCTCGCCCATAAATTCCTTATGTGACAAATTCATCAGTACGTCAAGTGATTGGATTTTTCCGCCATTCACGGCTTCTTGCAGTTCAGGCAATCTGGGACAAATATCTCCTTTTGACACAACCGTTTTATTTTTAAGGGTTGTCCCGTAAAACCATTCTGCGCAGCCTTCATTAAACCATATAGGAATTTCTTCTATGCCGGTATGGATGTACTGGTGAAAGCCTTCATGGTAAAGGACTTTTTTTGTCGGCTCATGATTATTCGGGTCTTCAAACAAATAAAGCTCCTTAAATGAAGGCTGATAATAGCCAAGCGAATTTTCCAGCGAACTGCCGGACGTCAGTGTGGCATGAATCTCGTAACCTTTATGCGTATTGAAAATATATACCCTGCCTTTCTTTTTTTGCTTATTATCCAGCGGGAATAGGCTTGAGTAGTATTTAAACATTGCCTCTATGGCTTCGGCATATGCGTCACAACGCTCCTGATTGATATCCGTTTTGACTATATAATGCGTAGTTTCCTTCTTGAAGCAAGCCGGCCAGTCAGGACCGTTTATTATCCGTTGTATATTTTTAGCTTCAACGTTGTCCTTATTTAATTCAAGAGCCTTTTTCAAATCTGTTTTTGCGGCGTCATTATTGTCAAGCAGGAAATTAACCAAAGCCCGCAAACTATAACCGGTGGAATAATTCGGGTTTATTTCTATAGCCTTGTTGAGCAATTCCAAGGCGTTGTCGTATTGTAATTTATTTAGGGAAAGTTCAGCTTTTTTATTGTATATTTCGTAGAAACCCGGGAATATCTGCAAAGCCTTGTCAAGATCCTCTTCGCTTTTTACGTAATTCTCAATTTCTTTATAATTCATGGCTCTTTCATAATAAGCGAGTGCGAAGTCAGGGTCTTCCTGTATGGCCTTAGTGCAAAGATTGATTAAATCCAGCCACGCTTGTCTGGAGGGTTCCTGAGAAGACGTTATGAGATTGTTCCTTCTTTTTCGTGCATCCGCTATATAGTTAACAGCCGCGGTTGATGCTTTAGCAATGAGTTCATCGCTTTCCGCGGAAATATCATCTGAATACACTAATCTTGCCTCTCCATTTGACTCCTTCAATTCGTCTTCAGCCAGCGTAAGGGTAGTTGATTCTGCAAAAATTTTGTTCAGCCATTCATCATTCGCCTGACCGGTAATTTTCAGGTCATCCAGTTGCACTTTGTTTCCCAGGCTGATTATCCCGAACATGCCTTTGGTGAAATCCTTGTCCTCGGCTGTAACTACTTCCTTATTGTTTACGTAAAAAGTAAGGTTTTTGCCTTTTGCTTCAGCCTTTATGCTGTACTGCGTATCGGCTTTTATTTCAGGCTTGGAATTCTGTTTAAGCGGTGTGGGATATTCGGTTTTCTGTGAAATTTTCAGGATGGCGTTATTGAACATGGATTCGTTGGATGCCTCCCTGTATCTCAAGCAAAACATATATCCTTCAAAACTATCCGTATTGAGAAAAACAAGAAAACCCATTCTGCCTGAAAACGGTTTAAGCACGGTTACTTTGGCTTCAATGGTGATTTTGTCTGTGAATAAAGCGTTCTTAATATTCATGAAGGAAAGTTCGCCTTCGGGCTCAAAAAGCAATTTGCCGTCAACTACCTTTGCAGTTCCGCCAGTGCAATTGAAGTCTTCTGCTTGAGCCTGATCCTTAAAATCATACGTAACCGTAAGCGTGCGTTTTTTGCCTGAACCTTTAAGCTCTGCCTTGCCTTTGAATAATTCAGAAATGTTTGTGACTATGCCTAATTTTTTTTCGCATTCGGTTTTTTTCTTTTTGATATCTTCGGATTTTCCCGATATGAACCGTGTTTGGCCGAATGTTTTCAACAGTAATTCATACAAACGCCAGGCGTCTTCCCACTTCTGCTGTTGAAACAGTTCGTCCGCGTTCTTAAGGATTTCTTCGGGCTTTTGCTGTTCCTGCGGAAAAATCTGCATTTGCGGAAATGATAACCATACTGTCAAAAACAACATCGTCAGGAGTATCGTTCTTTTCACATTGTTTTTCCCCATATCAGTATCCTTTCAATAACATATAAGACGAGTAGCCATTATAGCAATTAAAAATGAGGAGTCAATACTAATTTGCATTCCCACTGCAAATTTGTATTGACTTTATTAACCTCTCATAATATAAATAGGTTATGCTTATGCAGTATCATAATTTTTTACAAACAATATTTTGAATTTATACAAGGAGTCTTATCATGCTGCAAAAAAAGTACATTGAATGCGTGCCTAATTTCAGCGAAGGCAGAAGGCTTGAAGTCATCGATGCCATCATTAAAGCCATTTCCGCCGTGCCGGACGTGAAAGTCCTTGACCGCACGTCCGATGCCGAACACAACAGGAGCGTTATTACTTTTGCCGGTTCGCCGGAAAAAATCGGAGCGGCGGCGTTTCTCGCAATTGAAAAAGCCGCGGAATTGATCGATATGCAGACCCAGCATGGCAAACACCCGCGCATCGGCGCAACAGATGTCATGCCGTTCGTGCCTATAAAAAACACAACCATGCAGGAATGCGTAAATATCGCGCGCGCCGTGGCTAAACGCGTCGGCGAGGAATTGCATATTCCCGTCTATCTCTACGGCGATGCCGCTTCAAGGCCTGAAAGGAAAAAATTGTCGGATATCCGAAAAGGCGAATATGAAACGCTCTGTTCCGAAATCGGCACCAGACCCGAAAGAATACCGGATTTCGGCCCCAATAAAATCAACCTGAAGGCCGGCGCTACCGTTATCGGCGCGCGTAATCCGCTTATCGCTTATAATATTTTTCTCGCAACCCCGGACATGAAAATAGCCAAAAAAATATCAACTGCCATCAGGGAATCCTCGGGCGGCATGAAATTCGTACAGGCCATCCCGATATTATTCCCGGACCGCAACCAGACGCAAGTGTCAATGAATCTGATAAATTATAAGTCAACTTCCATGAAAGACGTTTTCAGGGCCGTGGCTAAATTGTGCAAAGAATCCGCCACCGAACCCGTGGAAAGCGAATTGATAGGCCTCGTGCCGCGCGATGCCGTGGATGACGAATTCATTAAAATGGCAAAGTTCAAGGTATTTAAACCTGAATGGATCATAGAACACCATCTGGCGTAAGACGAGCAGGATAACCAGAATACGCCGAACGTTATTTAGCCGCGAATACGCACGAATACCTGCGATATGTCGTATGTAATTCTTAAATCTAAACTCTTAATTATCCATGCCGTTTTTCGGTGTCAACTTATCTCAACCGCTCCACGTATTTTTTCCACGCCTCTTCCATGTCGTCAAACTTCGCGAGTGCGCCGAAAGACGCGCTGAACGCCTCTTTGGCGGATTTGCCGGATTTCAACGCGTTGTAATACTTGCCAATATACTCCGAATATCTCCCGTTTTCATAGTTAATGCAAAAATGAATGATTGACCATGCCTGGGCATAATTAAGATTCGGGTCTATGTTCATGAATTCCCTTGAAGTGGCGTTCATTAGCCACTTAAGAGGTTTGCATTTGCCTTCAGTAAGGCCTTCCTTCAGGTCTTCCAGCCGCGGTATTAATTCGCCTTTTTCCGCGATGGCCTTGCCTTTTACGGTAGTGCCGTAAAACCATTCCGCACAGCCTTCATTGAACCATATCGGCGTCCTCTCCATGGCATTATGGATGTACTGATGGAATCCTTCGTGGAAAAGCACCTTCTTGGTGGCATCCTGTTTGTTAGGCTCTTCAAAAAGGTATAATTCCCTGAAAGCAGGATTGTAATAGCCGAGGGTAAACTGCATAAGGTCGTCCGTTGTCAGGGCCGCGTGGACCTGGTAGCCGGCCTGGGTATTGAATATGTACACCTTACCTTTTTTCCTGGGCTTTTCCTTGAGCGGAAACATCTTTGAATAATACTTGTACATCGCGTCAACCGAATCCGCATACAAATCGCATCGTTCCTGGCTGATGTCGGTTTTGACTATGTAATGTTCGGTTTCCTTTTCGTAGCAGACGGGCCATTTGGGACCGTCCGTGACGTGCTTTATGTTTCTCCTGTAATTCAAGGCTTCAACGTTGTCATCCTTGAGCTTGAGAGCCTTGTCCAGGTCGGATTCGGCCGATTTTACATCGTCCGTGATAAAATACAGGTAGGCGCGCGAACTGTAACCGAATGAATACTTAGGATTTATTTCAACGGACTTGTTGTACCAGCTGAGCGCGTTGTCAAACTGGCTGTTTTTCACGCATATATCGCCCTTGATTTTCGCGGCTTCGTAAAATCCCGGCATTGCTTCAAGAGCGCCGTCAAGGTCTTCCTGGGCCTTTGAGTCGTCATCAAGCTGTTCATTCAACAAAGCCCTTTCGTAATAGGCCAGGGCGAATGTCTTGTCTTCCGCGATTACCTTGTCGTATTCCTCTATGAGATCGGCAACTTCCGCCTGGAAGGATTCAAAGTTGCTTGAATTTTCCATCGCATCCGCTTTTTCACGGGCTTTTGTCCAGGTGTTTTTTGCCTTCTGCGATACCTTGCCGAGAACCTTCGGGTCTTCGGCGGAAAGCTTTTCCACGGTCATGAACTGCTGTTCAGCCGCCTTCTCCAGGTCTTTTTCCGCGAGCGCCAGCGTAGTGGATTCCGAAAACAGCTTCTTCAGCCATTCATCATCCGCCTGGCCGGATATTTTGAAATCGTCAAATTTTATCTTGGCGCTGCTTGCGATGACTCCTATCATGCCTTTTGTAAAATCTTTGCCCGTGGCGTCAAATATCTCTTTTTTATTAATGTAAAATTTCAACTTTTGATTCTTGCCTTCCGCCTTGATGGTATATTGCGTATCAAGTTTTATTTCGGGCTTGCCGTTTATTTTTATAGGAGCCGGGGCTTCGTCCTTGTTGGATATGCGGACAATTGCGTTATTAAGGCTGGTCGGGTCCTCGGGCACCCTCAGGCGGCAGCAGAATAAATAGCCTTCCACGGTGTCGGTGTTCAGAAACATGATTACTCCGACCTGCCCGGAACTGGGCGAACAGATGGTCATTTTGGCTTCTATGGTAACCTGCTCATTGAACATGGCGTTTTTTATGTTGAAAAGCGCGGAGCCGCCCTGGGTGTCAAATATGAGTTCGCCGTCTTTGACTTTTATGGCGCCTGATTCGGAAAGGAAATCCTCGGCCTGCTCCTTGTCTTCAAAATCATAACTTAGAGTCAGTATCTGCTTTTTGCCGGTGCCCGTAAGTTCCGCCTTTCCCTTGAAGACATCGTCTATGTCCGTGACAATGCCAAGCGTTTTTTCGCATTCGCTTTTCCTCTGTTTGATTTTGTCCAGCTTGCCCGATATGGCCGGAAAACTTTTGTATTTCCGCACAAGCAGGTCGTACAGCTTCCATGCCTCCTGATAATCTTTATTTTCGTATGCGGCATCCGCCTTAATTAGAAGTTCTTCCGAAGAGCCTTTGTCGTCAGTGTAAGCGGAATGCGGCAGAATGGCCGGTAAAATGAACAGAACGGCAAGAAACAGTAACGCAACCCTGAGATTCACAATAACCCTCGGCTTTTTCATGTTATACCTCCTTTAATATTTAACCCATACACATGGCAATTAGTTTATCATAAAAAAACGAAATGTCAATAGTTATTTTTAAAATTCTTGCAAAATCAATATTGCCGGATACAATAGAAGCGTTATTTAAAGGAACCCGGCATGATTGACAAAAAACGCTTGATTGGCGAATTCATACGCCTTGCCTGCATAGGCAGTGAAACGGGCGACGAATTGAATATCGCCGCTTATATCGCTTCGCAATTGAAATCCCTTGGCGTGAAATTCACCTTTGACAATGCCCATAAAAAGGCCGGCGGCAAGTGCGGCAATATGATTGCGTACGCGCCCGGAAGCCTTGTCGCGCCGCCAATATTGCTTGCCGCGCATATGGATACTGTAAAACCCGGCATAGGCGTAAAACCCGTTATTAAAGGCGATATCATCAAAAGCGACGGCTCTACCATACTCGGCGCGGATGACAAATCCGGCATCGCCGTAATCTTTGAAACGCTTCGCGTCCTTAAAGAGAAAAAACTTCCGCACAGGCCCGTGGAAATAGCTTTTACCATTTCCGAAGAAACCGGTGTGTCAGGCTCAAAACACCTTGACTACGTTTTGTTGAAATCCCGAATGGGCTTCGCCCTGGATGACAGCGTGCCCGGGGAATTCACCGTTTCAGCGCCGGCGAAATCGGTATTGAATATCCGCGTGCACGGCCTTGAGGCCCACGCGGCCATTGCCCCGGAAAGGGGCATAAGCGCCATAGCAGTAGCGGCTAAGGCAATAAGCCGCCTAAAACTCGGCCGCATCAGCGCCGATACCGTCGCAAATATAGGCGCGTTCAAAGCCGAAGGCGCAGTAAATATAGTCAATCCGTACGCTGAAATTAAAATGGAAGCACGGAGCGCGGATACCAATAAACTTGACGCGCTTATTAAACAGATAAATGAAACATTTCAGAAGACCGCGATGGAATTTTCAACCAAATCCGGCGATAAAAGAATAACGGCGCGCTGTGAACTAAAAGAAGAACGGCTCTATGATTCGTTTACGGTAAAGAACTCGTCTCCCGTGTGCGAACTGGCCGCAAAGGCGTGCGAAGATTTGGGAATGAAATGCAGGTTCAAGAACGGCCTCGGCGGCACGGACGCGAATCATTTTAATAAGCACGGCATAGAAACAATACTCCTCGGCACCGGCATGCATAATCCCCACGCGAGAACCGAATACCTGTGCATTCCCGAAATGCTAAGGTCCGCGGAATTGGCGATACAGATGCTGATTTGATTCTGGGCAGAAAAGCATGACGCATTATAGCCACGAAGACGCGAAGATTCACATGGATGAACAGGATGGCCAGGATACGCCGGACGTTATTTTGCCACGAAGGCACTAAGGCACGAAGAACGCGACTTTAGACGCAATGACTGACGCTCGGCATTTCCCATATGAATCTTCGCAACTTTGTGCCTTTGCGGAAAATAACCGCAGTTTGCGAAAATATTATGAAAAAAAATTACTGGATTTTTGAAACATTGAAAATTGTTTTTTACGCCGGCATAGGTTTCTATCTGGAAAGAATATTCTCTCTGGTTTGGCATATCCTTTTCAACCTTGCTTTCGGAAATCATTTTATTCGGATAACATTGAATGTTTTCGGCCCTGGCATGATTTTTACAGATCGTCATACCAATAACCCGTGGATGTCTTTCATATCGTACATCGGACCTTTACTGATCAACATATGCATTGGAATTATGATTCTGCTTTTTATTTCTAAGGTTGTACCTCTTAAATTGCGAAAAGCAACCATGATAACCGGCGGAGTATTTGTTGCCCAGCTGTGTTTCCAGCCGCTGAATATTTACAACATAACAGGAAATATTGTTTATTGGACTACAAGCCTGAATATGCTGTTATTTCTGCGCAAATATTACTGGATTCTTCTGATACCATGCATTCCGCTGATATTTCTATCTGTCAAAACATATTTCAGGCTCTTGCACCCTGACGTTACAAGTTTTTCAGGCGCCATAAAAACATATATGCTTGAAATTCTTATTCCGGCTGTTTTTTTCCTCTTGTTACTTGCCATTGCAATTAAATTATTCCCTGCAAATCCAGATAAACCGGTGGGAATAGACCTTGAAGGCAAGTATTTGTATAATAAGGTATTTTGCGGTAAAACCAAGGCGACGCCTATCCCTGTCTTAACAGTTAAAGATACCGAAACTATAAACAACATCATTGCGGAGAAAAAATTCAATGATAGCGATATCGTCTTCTTTCATGACAAAAAACCGCTAAAATCCTTGAATATTCCGGACAATACGGAAAAGTTCAGGGGCTGTGTTTTGTATGAAGGGGAGCTTATCCGAATGGATTTCATTCTGAGAAAAACAGACAATAAAGGCGCGTCAAAAACCGAAATTGTAGATATATTGACTTTTAGCAAAACAGTTCCTGATGCGCCGGAAAGCAAAATCCCCGCGATACTTATGTTTTGTTATTATTGCATTATCGCTTTTGCTTCAACATATCGGGTGACTTCCAACAATCGTAAAAAAGCAGTGAATTCAGTTTGATAAAACAGATTGAACCATGTTGAACTGCTTCTGCACCACAAATCGCCGTTAAACGCTTTTATAAACCTGTTTTTCAATTCTACAATATTCGCATGCACTGCAAAGCAGGAATATGATTTCAAGAACAGTACTTTTCCCACAGCCGTTTTTCCCGATAAACAGGTTTATGTTTTTGAAGTCGTCAATCTGTGCTTTTTTTACACCTCTGAAATTTTCAACGGAAATATTGTTTAACATTTTCAACCTCTTGGTTATTCCCATAAAAATCAATTTATCATTATATTATAGCAAAAAAATAACAGTTTTAATAAAATTATCATTGTTTTTGTCTTGAACACGTCCACACGGCACAGGTTTCTTTTGTGCTTTTAACTTTTAGAATACGAATTCCCGCATGCGTTGCTAAAATTACTTTACCCATACGTTTTGCTTTGGTATATAAGTCGGAGTGTTTCAATATGCGATAGACAAAATCCGCAACCTCGTGTTGCCCGACAGCCAGGCATATTATGCAGAACCGGGAATGGCAAAGCCGGCGATTGTAAAATCCTTTGTCACGCGTGAAAAAAGTAGGTGCGGGCAAACCGAGTAAAAACGGAATTATTTCTGAGTCCTTCATGCCCTTGCAGCCAATTTCATGACCGATTTGATAGGACTGAATATGCCGGCCATACAACAGCTGACGCTGGTCATCAGGAATGTTTTCGTCCAATATATACATTTAATCTAAGCAACTAAATCAGGTGAATGCGTTATCAATGCTTCGCTGGCAAGACGGATAGCTTCAGATATGGCATCCTTGTCTAAACGGCTCCGCCACTTCTTAATGATTGAGTTCCAATCCATACCGTTGGCTACCTGTTCTAATACATCTGAAACAAGTATGCGCGTACCGCGAAATACCGGTTTGCCATGGCATATATCCGGGTCTATCACAATATAACGGCCTAATGTCTTGCGTTTCATAATCATACTATATCAAAAACCCACTGCTTTTGCAAATATTTTTTGACATATTCCTCTTCTCTTGCTAATATACCCCATACTATGCAAAACATAACAGAACAACGCATTAAAAAATGGAAGGATAAACTCATTGACCTTTCCAAAAGAAACCGCCTGCTTAATTTCAAGACGACACGGGTTACTACCGTTAAGGTCGTTAACGAATTGCCGCCGGAAATCTTCAAAAAACTCGCGCTTGAAATCAAGACCATGCAATTCCTCCCCGCGCCTGACGTCAGCGCCCGGCCTGAAGAAAGCGCCTCCGTGCCTGCGGTATTCAATTCCTATTCGTCCGCCGATGTCAAAGAACAGCATTCCGATACCCTCCTCCAGACAGACCTTCCCGCTGACCAGCTTGATAAAAATCTTCTGAAAATTTATTCCAAGGCCTCCTCTGTCATGGAAGAACAGGGCTATAACGTGCTCTTCCTCACCATCGGTTGCCTGGATTGGACCGATGCCTCTGACCCGCAATCCATGCTTAAAGCCCCCTTCATCCTCGTCCCCGTTGAGCTCTCCCGCAAATCCGTTAAAAGCCCGTTTAAACTTGACTACACCGAGGAACCGCCTATCATCAACCCTGCTCTGATTCAAAAATTGCAGAATGATTACCGCATAACCGTCAACCAGCTTGAAGAAGATTTTGAGGAACTTGACGTGCAGAAATTGTTCGTTGACCTGCAAAAACAAACGGAACAATTCAAGGATTGGCGACTGACTAACGAAATCTACCTCAGCCTCTTCTCGTTTGATAAGTTCCTTATGTATAAAGATATTGAAAAATACGCCGTACACCTTACAAACAACCGGGTCATTAAATCCATCTGCGGCGAACAGACTTCTCAGCAGGCGCCGGCGCAGGATTTTCTCTGCAATAACGAAAACCTCAGAAAAAACCTCAATCCGCTCCAGACTTTCCAGGTGCTTGACGCGGATTCAAGCCAGCAACTCGCCATTCTCGCCGCGAAAAACAACTGCTCTTTTGTCATAGAAGGCCCGCCCGGCACGGGTAAATCCCAGACTATTTCCAATATCATCTCCGAATCGCTCGCCGCCGGCAAGAAAGTCCTGTTCGTGAGCGAAAAAATGGCCGCTCTTGAAGTGGTTAAAAGCCGCCTTGAAAAAACCGGCCTCGGTGATTTCTGCCTGGAACTCCATAGTAAAAATACCAATAAGGCGCGGGTTATCAAGGAATTGGCGAAAACCCTGGAATTGAAAAAAAATCCCGACCATGCTAATGACGATGACCTCGTAAAATTGGAACAGGACGCCAGGGAACTTGATGCCTGCGTCAACGCCCTGCACGCGCCTTTTGAGAAATTCCTCATGTCGCCTTTCCAGGCCTTCGGCTTCATTCTCAGCCATCGTGGCATTCAAGACCTGAAAATTCTCTTCAAAGACACTCAAAATTGGGATAAGGAACGCTTCAATCTCGCCTGCGACCTGCTCGGCGAATTCAGCCGCAACCTTGCCGAAACCGGTAATCCCGCGGCTCATCCCTGGCTGGGCTCGTGCCTGGCGGAAATTGACTATGAAAAAAAACTGCGCTTGACGGAAACTCTGGAAGCGCTAAACGATAAATACGGCGCAATAAAAAAATCCGCTGATTCCCTTGCGGAATCCTGCATCTGCAACAGGCCTTCCACGCTTTCTGCCATTGACGATTCCCTTGAGGCCGCCGGTCTTGTTCTAAGTTTTCCCAACGCCCCGCGGCCGGTGCTTGAAAACCCGAAATGGAATTCGCTCGCGCCTGAAACCGCGGATATCATCTCTGTTGTTAAAGAATTTGAATCCCTGAAATCCCGGCTTTCAGCCAATTATAACCTTGATATAATTAACCTGGACACTGCCGGCATGCTTGAACGGCATTCCCTGTATTACGCAAGCATAGTGCGTTTCTTTAGGCTGTCATTCTGGAAGGACCGCGGCATCATAAAAAAACACATTAAATCCGCGGATTATAAACCGGATTATGAACAGCTTTTGAAAGACCTTCAAGCCTTAAATCAGGCCGCACAACTTGCTGGAAAGATAGACGCTTTTTCAACGGCAGGCGCCGAACTCTTCGGTTCAGCCTGGCAGGGCCGTAATACGAGCGGCATCACAATAGACAATTTCACAGGCTGGATGCTTAAATTCCGCGCTCATGTCAGCCGCAAGTCATTTAGATCCGCGGCTGAAATAATAGACGCCTTTATTAACAACACTTTGGATACAGCCGGCATAAAGTCCTCCGCGGATTCGTTTTCCGCGGAACTCAGCGCTTTTAAAAACAACCTTAACCGGCTCAAGGAATCAGCCGTTATACAGAACGAAGAAACGGCCTTTGGCGCGAAAATGCCAGCGACGGCATGGGACAGCCTGACAGGCAAAATTGTTGCGATGAAAAATTCAATGAATCTGCTTGACGCGTGGGCCAGGTATCAGCATTCGCTTAAGGAATGCGCACGCATCGGCCTTGAAAATTTCATAACGAAAATACTCTCTGCCTCAGTGCCGAACGAAAAAATAACGGACTCATTCAGATGCCAGTTCCTGCGCAGTTGGCTTGATATGGTATTTGCAATAAGGCCGGCGCTGAAGAATTTTTACGGCGAGAATTTTGAAGCGCTTATAGACAGGTTCCGCGAACTTGACAGGGCGCAGATAGAACTTGCCCGAATAAGATTAAGACACAGGCTGTCCGGCAAGGTGGACGCGTCAATAGCGCCTTCGGCGAATTCCGAACTCGGCATACTCATGCGCGAGGCCCGCAAATCCCGCAGGCATATGCCTATCAGAAAGCTGTTTGAACAGATACCCTGCCTCATTACCGATCTTAAACCGTGCATGATGATGAGCCCGCTGACAGTGGCGCAATTCCTGAATCCCGAACTGTATTGTTTTGACATTGTAATATTTGACGAAGCCAGCCAGATACCGCCTGAAGACGGCGTGGGTTCTGTCATAAGAGGCAGGCAATTGATAATCGCCGGGGACAGCAAACAGCTCCCGCCGACGAGTTTTTTCCAGCGCGAGGTGCTGACGTCAGAAGATAAAGATGATGATTCCGTTGACGCATTGCCTGAAGACCTTGAGAGCATATTGGACGAATGCGCGGCAGGAGGTTTTCCGCGGCTGATGTTGAAATGGCATTACAGGAGCCGGCACGAATCCCTGATAGCTTTTTCCAACAGGAATTTTTACGAAGACAAGCTGTTCACGTTTCCGAATGCCGAGGAAGGCAGTAAGGAACTCGGCGTAAAGATGCGGTTCAATCCCGGCACGTACTATGACAGGGGCGGAAGCGGGATGAACAGCGACGAGGCCAGAGAGGCCGCAAAAGCGGCATTTGAACATTTCAAAAGCCATCCGGATTTGACGCTCGGCGTAGGCACGTTCAGCATACGGCAAAAAGAAGCCATTGAAGACGAGATTGAAAAACTCCTCAGGCAGGACAATTCCATGGAAGAGTTTTTTGCCAAGGACAAGCCGGAGCATTTCTTTGTAAAAAATCTTGAAAGCATACAGGGAGACGAAAGAGACGTGATTTTCATAAGCGTAGGCTACGCAAAGGACAAGCAGGGGAAACTGTCCATGAATTTCGGCCCGATAAACCAGGAGGGCGGCGCGAGGCGGTTGAACGTACTCATAACCCGCGCGAGAAAACGCGTGGAAATATTCTCTTCCATACGCGGAGCGGATTTTGATTTGAGCAAGACGGCCAGTCCCGGAGTGCATTTGCTCAAGAGTTACCTGGACTTCGCCGAGATGGGAAAGAGCGTGCTTATGAGGGAAGAAAAGTCATCGCAGGACGAGCAGTCATTGTTTGAAGAATCCATAGCCGCGGCGCTGACTGAAAAAGGCATTTCCTATAAAAGGCAAATCGGATATTCGGATTATAAAATAGATTTCGCGCTGGAAGACGAAAAAGAACCGGGCAGGTATCTGCTGGGAATAGAATGCGACGGGGCGGGGTACGGCGCGTGCGCGACAGTCAGGGACAGAGACCGGCTCAGGCCGGAGGTGTTGGGGAATATGAATTGGCAGTTATATAAAATATGGGCAACGGACTGGTATAGAGATCCGGGCAGGGAGCTGGAAAAACTCTGCGCCGCGATAGACAAGGCGAAGAGAGGCGAATACGCCGGCAGTATGAAAAAACCAACCGGCGGAAAATTTGAAATAAGGTACGGCAAGGCAATCGCTCCGGCGCGCAATGCCGGGGCAGTGAAACCTTATGCAATTATGCCTATAAAGAGCGAATATGTGACGGAAAAATTTTATGAAGAATCAAATTTCAATAAGGTATGCGAGGTATTCAGGAAGGTCGTAGAATATGAAGGACCGATACACGCGGACGAGGCGGAAAAACGGCTGATAAAGCATTGGGGAATAGGTTCCATAAGAGACAGGATAAGAGAAATTTTAGACAAGGTGGAGGCTTATTGCGCAAGGAACGGGATGGTGAAGAAGAGCGGAGATTTTTATTGGCTTACAGAGCTGAAGGCGCCGCAGGTGCGCGACAGGGCAGAGTTATCGGGAAGCGCGAAGGCCATAGAGATGGTAGCGCCGGAGGAGATTTACGAGGCCGCGGTAATCGTATTGAAAACGCAATACGGGATGCCTGCGGAGGACTTGGCGTTGCAGACGGCGAAGATATTGGGATTTGACAGGGCGAATGGTGATGCAGGCAGTTATATAATGGAGAGCATCCGCGCGAACGCGCAAAAGGACGGACGGGTGGCGGAAAAGAACGGCAGATGCATGGCGCAGGCATAATCACCCGAAATAATACTGTAGAGACACGCCATGGCGTGTCTCCGTAAAAATATGGAAAAAAAAGATTTTATAATCAAAACCTGCATAGTAACCGGCATTTTTATAGCGGCCATTTTAATAATAGCGATTTTTTTTGTACCGTGGGAAAAAACGGGCGGGAGCGCAGAACCGTACCTTTTAACATATACTGAATACCATCCGGTCTGGTGGAATCAGGAGCCGGTTTCTGACGATTATACGAATTGGGCAATAAACTGGGACAAAGTTTTGACCAGAACCGCAATAGCCTTGGTTTTTTTAGCTCTTGCGGAAATCTTCATATACGTAAAATATAAATGGGAGGATTGACTGGATACGCCGTACGTCGTTCGTTATCCTGTGTATCTTGTCTATCCATGTGAATAGTCATTCGCAAACGCGCCGTTATTTGCATCGGATGAACAGGATTAACAAGATACGCCGGATACGTCGTCGTTATCCTGCGCTCGAGATTCAAAATTCAAGGCCTGACCCGAATGGCATGAAGATAATCATCCGACGAGCCTCCTACGCGCTTCGTGACGTGGCAGGGTGAGAAGCTTATAGGACTTTGGGCGTCGTTTTCTGGCTCTGGGTTCAACACGATTCGGGCGATCAGGCAGGATGTCCGCAAC
>JACRIJ010000115.1 GCA_016220095.1 Planctomycetota bacterium
AGTGCCTGCCTTTGCGCTCCGTCGCTGAAGCTTTGGAGCGTAGGCGACCGAAACGAAGCATCGGCTTCGTGCAGGCAGGCTTTGGCACGCAGGTGCGCGAAGGCGGGCTCTTAATAGAGGGGAAATTCGTATATGTCCCCTCTAAAAAGAGGGGAACCAGGGGTGTGTCGTGGATACGATAACACACCCCCTGCCCCTCTTAATAGAGGGGAGACGGCGGAGACCATCGTTGACAGACGCCTTACTTTTCTTGCAAGAATTTTCTTGCGTTAAAGCCATTTTATTGTAATATATGAGTCAAAGATAATGTATAAATGCTGTTTGTCAATGATTGCTGTAGTGACAGGGAAATGCTTTGTCACTGCAAATGATCCCGTACTGCAATGAATAAATATGCTTGATATTCGTATTGCTGTTCCAGCAATTATACGGTTTTTATTTAATACGAGGAAAGTCTATGAGTTTTACAACTGTAATAACCGGCGGCGCGGGATTTCTCGGTTCTCATTTATGCGACTATTTCATAGGCAAAGGCCACAACGTAATTTGCATTGATAATCTGATAACCGGGAATATACGCAATATAGAACACCTTTTCGGCAGTAAAAACTTCCGTTTCATCAAATTTGATACGACTGAATACATATTCATAGACGGCAAGGTTGACTTCATACTGCATTTCGCGTCACCGGCAAGCCCCAAGGATTATCTTGAACTTCCCATACAGACCCTGAAAGTAGGCGCCCTCGGCACCCATAAGGCCCTGGGGCTCGCTAAGGCCAAGAAGGCCGTTTTTCTCATCGCATCTTCATCGGAAGTTTATGGCGACCCGGCAGTTCATCCGCAGGAAGAATCATATTGGGGCCACGTCAATCCCGTAGGCCCTCGCGGGGTGTACGACGAATCCAAACGCTTTGGCGAGGCATTGACCATGGCATACCATAGATATCATAAAATGGACACAAAAATTGTCCGACTGTTCAATACCTACGGCCCCAGGATGCGCATAAACGACGGCAGAGCCTTGCCGACATTTATTCCGCAGGCTCTGGCAAATAAGAATATTACTATTTTCGGAGACGGCCGGCAGACGCGCAGTTTTTGCTATGTGTCGGATACCGTGGAAGGAATCTACAGGCTTCTGATGTCAAAAGCCCATGACCCTGTAAATATCGGCAATCCATGCGAAATTTCAGTTGAGGGAGTTGCTAAGGAAGTGATAAAACTCGCCAAATCAAAAAGCAAAATTAAATACCTGCCTGCAATGATTGACGACCCTAAAGTTCGTCAACCGAATATTGACAAGGCGAGAAAACTACTCGGATGGGAACCGAAAATTGGCCGTGAACAAGGCCTTAAAAAAACAATTGAATACTTTGCTGAAGAATTGAAAATTAAGAATTAAAAATTATGAATATTTTAATTGTCGGCGGCGCGGGATACATTGGAAGCCATGCGGCAAGATTGCTTGCCGAACTGGGACATAAACCGGTTATTTTTGACAATCTATCAACCGGCCACAAAGAGACAGTCAGGGAATTCCAATTCATAAAAGGCGACCTGAGGAAACCGGCGGATATAAAAAAAGCTCTGAAATCATGCAGTATTGACGCTGTCATGCATTTTTCAGCGCTCGCCCTGGTCGGCGAATCAATGGAAAAGCCTGCGTTATATTATGAAAACAATATTACCGGCGGCCTGAATCTTTTGAATGCGATGATTGAAGCAGGCGTAAAGAAAATAATATTTTCATCCTCGGCAGCGGTTTACGGCATACCAAAGAAAGTACCTGTTGAGGAAAATCACCCGCTCAACCCAATTAACCCCTACGGCAATACCAAATTGGGATTTGAGCGTATTCTTGAGGATTACAGGAATGCCTATGGCATAGGCTTTACGGCCTTGAGGTATTTCAACGCCGCGGGCGCTTCTCTGGACGCGGGCATAGGCGAAAATCATCCGGTGGAAACACATCTCATACCAAGAGCAATATTGTCAGCAATGGGTAAGCTGAAAGATTTTTGCATATTTGGCACGGATTATCCGACAAAAGACGGCACCTGCGTGCGCGATTACGTTCATGTGCTGGATTTGGCTCAAGCACATATCCTTGCCCTGGAAAAATTAAAACTAGGCAGAGGCGCGGTATATAACCTTGGCAGTGAAAAGGGATTTTCTGTTAAGGAAGTAGTGGATTTGACCCAGGAAGTAACAGGCAGGAAAATCAAGGCAAGATACGGCAGGCGCCGTCCGGGCGACCCGCCGGTATTGGTTGCGAGTTCCAAAAAAATAAAAAAAGAACTCGGTTGGAACCCGGCTTATTCAGACCTGAAAACAATCATTACCACTGCGTATAACTGGCATATGTCAGACGATTACAGATTAGAAGATTGAAGATTTTAAGATTACGGCGAAATGATTGCAAGATTCAAGATTTGTACCACACTTCTTAATTCGTCACTGTCCACTGTCCGAAGGTCACGACCTGCGACTACAAGATAATATACCACCGGCAACCTGACATTGTACTGTAATCTATAGAATTTGTCGTTTTTCGTGCCTTTGTGGCTAAAATGTTTAAACTTTTTGTTTTTACGCTCTTCTGAACAACACCCTGAACGGTATTTCCGAGAAGGGCAGGGATTCGCGGAATTTATTCAATATATACCTTTTATAATCCGGCGAGAACAGGTCAGGCCTGTTTACCGAAAGGACTATAGTAGGCGGAGATGTGCTTACCTGGGTGCCGTAATATATTTTCGGTTCAATCCTTGATTTTGAAAACGGCGCGTAGGCCTTGACGGATTTTTCTATAATTTTATTCAATTCCGACGTTGTTACCCTTGTCTTGGCCTGGGCGTGCAATTCATAGGCAAGTCCCATGGTTTCTTTTAAGTTCATGCCAGTAAGCGCTGAGATGCCGGACACCGGGGCAAAAAGCAGGTTAGGCATATTACTGCCGAGGTATTTAAGGAAATCCTGGGGCGTGAACTTTGGATTGGATTGTTTTACAAGGTCCCATTTATTCAAGAGTATTATGCAGGGTTTGTACTGGCGGTCCAGGAATTCAGCGATATGCTTATCAACTATTGAAATAGACTGTGTGGCATCAAGCAGGAAGAAAACCACGTCCGCGAAACGAACCGCTTTTTCGGCGCGGAAACGGCTGAAAAATTCAACTGATGTATCAACTCTGACCTTTTTCCTCAATCCGGGTGTGTCAAGGAGCAGTAATTTCTTGCCGTCTTTTTCTATAAGTATATTAATGGCGTCTCTTGTGGTGCCGGGTATTTCACTGACGACAACGCGTTTCTGTCCGGTTATTTTATTAAGCAGCGTTGATTTGCCTGCGTTGCGCCTGCCGATGAAGGCTATTTTCAATATGTCCTTGAAAGCATCCGGCTGGTTGGATTCGGGAATCAATTCAAGTATCCTGTTCATGAGGTCGGTAGAGCCTATTTTATGCAGGGCCGATACTGCGATGGGCTCTCCGAGGCCGAGCTTATAAAATTCCGGCGCATCCTGTTCAAATTGCAGGTTATCCGCTTTATTCGCAACGAGAATAATGGGGGTCTTGTTTTTTCTGAGACGGTTGGCAATATTTTTATCAACCGGCGTAATTCCGTTCCTTACGTCTACCACGAAGACAATGACATCAGCAGTCGCGATGGCGTTATCAACCTGCTTCTGGACAGCCTGCGAGATAGTATCTTTGGTATCGTCCATTATGCCGCCCGTATCCACGAGTTCAAAGAAGGTTTCGTCCTTCTGCAGGTAAATGGAAACGCTGTCCCTTGTAGTGCCGGCAAGAGGATCAACCACTGAGAGCCTCTTTTTGGCTAAGGCGTTGAATAATGTAGATTTGCCGACATTCGGCCGGCCGATTATGCAAACTTTAGATATAATGTCCATATGGGCGTATATAAAGCATATATAAGAGATTTATGCAAGGTTTATACGAAGTAGCGAGTATCGCCTCAGTAGAGGTGGCATTAAAGGACGTTAGTAGCCCAGCCATTTATGGATAGGTTATGGAAGGCTGAGAAATATGAAGGGCATTCATGCCCTTAATATAACGCCATGAATGGCGTAAGTATCAGGCTTTTGACATACAAACCCAGCCATAAATGGCTGGGCTATCATACGCTATATGTTTTTTCTATTATAACTACTATGTTAAAATGCCACCTTGACTGAGGCAGTACAGTAGCGAGTAGTGTGAGTAATGAGTAGCAAGGGACGAACGTACGACGAAATAAAGAAAGAGCTAATTTTACATTTGCGTTGAGGCAGGTTTTTATATTTATTAGATAATATTGAACACAAACGACACACCCCTCTTATCCCCTCTTGATAGAGGGGAAGACGCACGCGATTCCCCCTCTATTAAGAGGGGGCAAGGGGGTGTGTCGATAATGCCAACTATTTTTGCAGAATTATTACCATGTCCATCACGTTCGTATTCAATTGGCCGGTTGTAAGTAAATTGCCTGTTCTTTTCAGGAAATTATAACTATCGTTGTTTCTCAGAAAATCGTTAATATTGAGGCCTTTTTTCAGGCCGGCATTCAACGTGTGTTCGTCAACTATCGCGCCCGCGGCATCGGTAGGG
>JACRIJ010000116.1 GCA_016220095.1 Planctomycetota bacterium
GACGGCAATTTTTACCACTCCCTGCGCAGGATCCCTTACATTAAATGTTATATTAAGGAAAAGGGAGAAGTTCACGAAGAACACGAAGATTCCCGGGAAAAACGTTGAATGCCAATCTTTGCATTAGAACCGTTCTTCGTGTGCTTCGTGTTTCATAAAGTTCTGCGCCTGCCTTTGCGCTCCGTCGCTGAAGCTTTGCCCGTCCTCCGCAGTAGCTCTGCTACGGAGGATGGAGAGCGTAGGCGACCGAAGCGGCTTCCTCCTTCGCTATGGCTTCGGAGGACAAGCCGCGCAGGCAGGTAAAATATGCGGAAGTTGCGGAATTAGACTCTAATCCCATCACCCTCAACCCCTTAACCCCCCTAACCCCTCAAGCCCTCAACGTTTATGCAAAGTTCTTGACTTTTCGCATGTTATTATATATATATGTATAAAACATATATTGGCAGGATAAGTATTAATGCGAGTCAAAAAAGACACTAAATGCTGTAAGGACGGCGATTTTCAGAAGCACCGGATGTTCCGGATGCTTCAGCCGCTCCTGTTGTTACTGCTTTACGAAAAACCTTCCTACGGTTATAACCTTATAGAACGGCTCGGCGAGATCGGCCTGCCGGACGCGCACCTTGACCCGGGGGCTATCTATAAGACCTTGCGCCAGATTCAGGAGGAAGGCCTGGTTAAGTCCGACTGGAATATAAAATCCGTCGGTATTCCGACCAGGATATACAATATAACCCCCGCCGGAAAGAAAATACTGCACCAATGGGCTGTGGTTATCAAAAAACGCCGGAATTTCGTAGAGAACTTTCTCAGGCGTTATGAAAAACTTTCCAAACTAAATCGCAGTAAATGACGTATTATAGGCTAAATGCGCTGTTAAAACAAAGGAGGAAGAAGAAAAAATGGAGAATGAAGGACGGAACGACGGAGTCTTATTCATTCGTGGCCAAATAGTCGTTAGTCGTTCTTCGCAGCCTTATGGCAAAAACCATAGTAGTCGTTCATCCTTCGTGTCTTCGCGCCTTCGTGGCAGAAAATCGTTGAGGAGCGATATCGTATGAATATTATATTGCGGTTCGTAGCTGTAGCATCGGCGGCAGTTTTACTGCTCGGCTGTGCATCGGTTCGGGCGGCCCGCGAGGCGCAGGACCCGGCTTTTATTCCCCCGGGCGAACGTACCGTTACATCGGCCGAGGCCGGATTGTCAAAAGATTCCGTTCTTACACTGCCGCGCGCAGTGGAAATCGCTCTTGCGTACCATTCCTCCATAATACAATCACGGCAGGGCCTGTTGTCTGCCGACAAACAATTTGCCGATGCCCGGTCGTCTTATATGCCGAACTCGGATGCCGGCGTCAGTTACCGCAAATCAGATTCGGAATCCGGCGGAAACGGCAATTCTTATTCCGCCAGCCTTTCCCTCAGTCAGTGGATATATGATTTCGGCAAAACCCCGGCCGCGGTACGGCAATCCTATGAAAACAAACTGGCCGCGGAGGCTAACCTGCAGTCGGTCAGCAATAATATCTGCTATAACGTGCGCCAGGCATACTATAATCTTATTAAACAACAGTCCCTTGTAAAAGTCGCCGAGGAAACCGTAAACCAATTCGTGATTCATCTTGAACAGACTAAAGGTCTCGCAGAGGTCGGTAAGCGCATAAAATACGATATTACAAAATCCGAGGTTGATCTCGGCAATGCCAGAATAAGCCTTATCAATGCCGTTAACGACCTGAGAATCGCGCGGGCCGTGCTTGACAACGCCATGGGCCTGGCTGATGCCCCTGAATATAAGGTAGAAGAGCCTGCAGGCGAAACCATGGAATATAAATTTGAAGAGCTCTATCAGACAGCTTTGCGAAATCAGCCGGAATTGGCGGCGCTGTCTGCCCGCGAACGCGCCGCGTCAGCCGCGGTGGACCAGGCTGTCGCGGATCTCTTTCCTTCGTTGTCCATGAGCGGCAGTTATGGATTGAGCGGTTCCGCATTTCCGCTCTCCTGGAGCTGGTCGCTGGGCGCCGCGCTCAGCCAGACAATCTTTGACGGTTTCCGCAACAGCAATCAGATAGATAAAGCCGTGGCATCCCTGCGTTCCTCGCGCGCGGCGCGGGCAGGATTGGAACAACAGCTTTATCTGGACCTTAGCAGGGCGGTTACCCAGCTGGAAAATGCCAGTCAGAAGCTGGATATCGCGGCGCTTGTGGTGCAGAAGGGCAGGGAAAATTCGGTTTTGATTCAGGAGCAATACAAGATTGGCAAGGCGTCTTCCGTTGAATTGGCAGATGCCATGGTTTCTTTAACTAACGCGCAAGTTCAGGAACTTCAGGCCCGTTTTGATTATCAGACGGCCATTGCCTTGATAAAGAAGACAATCGGACGGGACGCGGTTAAATAAAGAGGATACTTTTATGAAACGATATTTTATAATAAGCGTAATTATATTGCTGACGGCAGGCGGGTGGTTCGGCTGGAAAAAATTCTTAGGCGCGAATAACGGCGCCATGACGTTCCGCACCGCTAAGGTTGAAAGAGGCGATATCGTCCAGACGGTCAATGCCACAGGCGTAGTACAGCCCATGCAGTTGATACAGGTGGGCACGCAAGTCAACGGGCCGGTTAAAAAATTATACGCCGATTTTAATTCCCGCGTAAAAGAAGGCGATATCGTGGCACAGATAGACCCTGCATTGTACGATACCAATGTTGCACAGAGCAAAGCCAATCTCGCCCGCAGTGAAGCCGGCGTGGAACAGATTAAGGCCAATCTTGCGTTGTCCGAAAAAGAACTCGCGCGCGCGAAGGAACTGGCGGGCCGTGATTTGATATCCATATCCGAATTGGATACCGCCATGGCCAATCGCGATTCCCTGCTCGCCCAGATGAAGAGCGCTGAAGCATCTGTTGACCAGAGTAAATCCGCAATGCGCACCGCGCAGGTAAATCTGGATTACACCACCATCAAATCGCCTGTGAACGGCATAGTCATTTCGCGCAACGTGGATGAAGGCCAGACGGTTGTTACCAATAATTCCGCGCAGGTGCTTTTTGTAATTGCCACTGACCTGAAGAAAATCAAGATAGAAGCGGTAATACCAGAAGCGGATATAGGCAAGATCAGCGAAAAACAAAGCGTGACTTTTAACGTGGATGCCTATCCCGAAAGGGAATTTTCCGGCAGTGTCGTGCAGGTGCGCTTGTCTTCCACCACGGTTCAGAATGTGGTTACCTATACCGTTATTATACACGCGGACAATCCTGATGAAAAACTTTTGCCTGGGATGACGGCCAATCTGACTTTTGAGGTGGCCCGGAAGACCCAGGAGTTGAAAGTACCTAACGCGGCCCTGCGTTTCGTGCCCGACTCCGGACTTGTAGAAGAGGAACCTGCTGTTGCCGGCGGTACAGCCGACGCTCCAAAGTCCGAGAAACAGGGGATGAGAAAAGGCAATAAAGGCGGCGCGCGTTTTGGAAAACTTTGGGTGAAGACCGAAAAAGGCAAGTTGAAATCCGTGCCTGTGACAATAGGCATCTCGGACGGTTCCTTTACCGAAGTGTCCGGCAAGGAAGTTACTGAAGGCATGGAAATAGTTACGGGCACGCTGGAAAAGGGCGAGACCGCCGCGGCAAACGGAACCGTTAATCCATTCGCGCCCCAGCGTTTTCCGGGCGGCCCGCGCCATTAATTAGTGCATAAAACCGCACAGCGGCTGATTCGTTTTCGTTTAACCGGATCCCTGAAATAGAATATGTACCGCCTCAGTCGAGGTGGGATTTTGCAGATCTTTCGATAACGCCGTACTCGGACGACACACCTATCTATCCCCTCTTAATAGAGGGGAAGACGTCGTACGAACGATCCCCCCTCTATTAAGAGGGCTTCGGCCGTGAGCTCAGCCGAGCGGGGCAAAGGGGGTGTGTTATACATATTCTCGACTGAGGCAATAATAGAATATGCTTATTAAACTTGACAAGATATCCAAAATCTATCATGTAGGCGAAGTGGATATTCCCGCGGTGCGGGATATTTCGCTGGACATCAATGCCGGAGAACTGATGGCCATCATGGGGGCTTCAGGCTCGGGCAAAACCACGCTGATGAATATCATCGGATGCCTTGACCGGCCCAGCAAGGGGCGGTATCTGCTGGACGGCCAGGATATTACTACAATGAGCAAAAACGAACTGGCTTATGTCAGGAATAAGAAAATAGGTTTCGTTTTCCAGAGTTTCAATCTCCTTTCGCGGACCTCGGCATTGGAAAACGTGGAATTGCCGATGTTTTACGGGAATAATCTTACAAGCCGGCAGAAACGCGCGCGTGCCGTTGAAGTCCTGGAGCGCGTAGGTCTTGGGCAGAGGATGAAACATCACCCCAGCCAGCTGTCGGGCGGCGAACAACAGCGCGTGGCAATCGCTCGTTCTCTTGTGAACCAGCCGAAAATCCTGCTCGCTGACGAGCCTACCGGCAACCTTGATTCAAAGCGCGGAAAAGAAATAATGGAACTTTTCCAACAGCTTAACAAGGAAGGCATTACCATAGTTTTGATCACCCATGATAAGGATACCGCCTTTTACGCGCGGCGGGTCGTGCACGTAAAAGACGGTTTGATTGTTAATAATTAATATGGATATATTCACAACAATTCGTGTCGCGCTGTGGGCGCTATTGCGCAACAAGGTGCGTTCGTTCCTGACGATGCTCGGCATCATAATCGGCATCTCCGCGGTAATAGCCGTGGTGGCCGTAGGCGAAGGGGCCACGGTTATGATTAAGGGCCAGATACAAAGCATGGGCAATAATCTTGTAACAATTTTTCCGGGAAACATGTCCCGCGGAGGCGTTTCTTTCGGCGGCGGGAGCCGGTCCACATTGACCGCTTCGGATGGAGACGCTATTATCAGGGAATGCTCCAATATCAAGGCGATAACCCCTGTCAACAGGCGCGGCGCGCAGGTTATTTTTCAGGAAAAAAATTCATGGACCATGGTTATGGGCGTGAATACGAGTTACCTGGAAATCCGCAATTGGCAGATGAGTTCGGGTTCGTTTTTTCAGGATTCCGACGTAACAGGAGCCACCAAGGTATGTATTCTGGGCGCGACGGTCGTTGAAGAGATTTTCGGAGTCGAGGACCCTGTCGGCCAGATTATACGCGTGAAAAATATGCCGTTCCGCGTGTTAGGAACGCTTGAAAAAAAAGGTAGTGCCGCATGGGGCCAGGACCAGGACGATGTCATCGTAATGCCCTGGACTACGGTATCGCGGGTCATCCAGAACAGCCAGTTGAATGAAGTCAATCAGGTCATAATAAGCCTGACGTCCATGGATATGCTTGAAAAGGCAAAGAAGGAGATAACCGCACTACTCAGGGAGCGCCATAAGCTTACCCCCTCGGCAGAAGATGATTTTTCCATTATGGATGTTACGGAAGTGACCAAAACTATTACGGAAACATCCCGCACAATGACCCTGCTTTTAGGGATTATAGCATCCATTTCACTTCTTGTCGGCGGTATAGGCATCATGAACATAATGCTGGTCTCTGTTACCGAACGTACCAGGGAAATCGGCCTGCGCATGGCGGTAGGCGCGCGCGGAAAGGACATACTCATGCAATTCCTTGTGGAAGCGACGGTCCTTGCAGTCATTGGAGGCATTTTCGGCACCACGCTGGGGACTATAGGGGCCAAACTCATCGCGCAATTCAGCAATTGGCCGGTATTCATTTCCGTTAATGCGGTGTTGCTGGCATTCGTATTTTCGGCTGTAGTAGGCGTCTCATTTGGATTTTTTCCGGCCTGGCGCGCCGCGCGGTTGAATCCCATAGAAGCCCTTCGTTACGAATAATAACGAACGCGCAGGGGCGCGGTTTCTGCGTGCGTAAACAAGGAACAACCAAGATGTATTTTAAAAAACGATTAATTGTTTTCATAAGCAGTATCATTTTTTTGTCGGGCATCCTGACGGCATTTCCCGAAGAAGGGGCGCCGCAACCTTTCGCGCTTTACAAAGAAAAATTGCAGGCATTAGGCCCCAAAGATGTCGACGGCCATTATAATCTCGCTTTATGGTGCCGTGATCAGGGGCTTATGATTGAAATGCGCGCCCGCCTGCGATGGGCCGTTAGGCTTAAGCCGGAGCATAAGAATGCCCGTGAATTATTGGGCGATATTAAGGAAAATGGCATCTGGTTTTCAAAAGAAACAGCGGCTTTGGAGAAAAAAAACGGACTGATTAAATACAATGAAATATGGATGTTGGACGGGACCGGCAGGAAATTGAAATACACTGCCGATAAAGCCGAATTGGATAAGAGAAAAGACTGGAATGAAGCATGGCTTTTGAGGACGGAGCATTATGTGGTCAGGACCAATACCGACCCAGACGCCGCATTTAAGATTGGCACGACTATGGAATCCGTTTACAATACTTTTTTTGATATTTTTGATTATGATGTTATGCTCAATGAACCGGCCGAACCTTTGCCTGTAAATATTTATAAAGACCAGAACGATTTTACAAGAGCGGCAGTGGAAATCTTAAAAGGAGGAAACATCGCCGGTGATGCCTTTTATTTTACGGGTTTCGGCGTCAATGCCTATGTTGGCGATACGCTGTATCAAAATCTTTACCATGAAGGATGCCATCAGCTCGTTGATGTCTGCATGGGCATAGAGCCTTTAGCGCCTTTAACCATGTGGTTTTACGAAGGATTGGGTGAGTATTTTGAATACAGCAGGGAGGCCGCTGATAACCGCATTAAGCCCGGAGGGGCAAGTGCAGAGCTCGGTTCGCTAAAAGGTTTCGTAAACGGCGATCAACACATACCTTTTGACCGTTTCCTGTCTCTTAATCAAAATCAATACATGATGAGTGATGTGGCCTATCCACAGGGGTGGGGAGTGGTCCATTTTCTGATGGAATACCAGAAGGGCAGGTATCGTACGAAGTTTTTGGCCTATCTGAATGACTGCAAAACCGGCGCCGGCATGGAAAAATTCCTGAAAGCCATGGAAGGGGTTACTCTGATTCAGCTTGAGAAAGAGTGGAAGGAATATATTCTGAATCTGCGGTGATTGTACAAGCGTGGTTCAACGTGGTTCAGGCGGTGTTCAACATAGTTCAAGATAGTTCAACATTGTTCAACAGTTCAAGCAATTCAAATTTCCTTTGTCCTTGACTTTTGCCTTGTAGCTGGATATAATTCCAATTGGGAAATATATGAGGATTTTTATGTTTAAAAAATATTCGTTCGCCGCGATTTTGTTTCTGGTCTTGTTTGCCTCCTGTCAGTTGCAAGAGGCATCAAGAAATAATATTGAAAACACCGCTCCTTTTCCCTTGCAACCCTGCTCCCAAAATGGCCAGCTCTGCTTTTCTGAAGGACTTTTGGAATGGTTTCCGGGAATATACGAAGATTTGGAAAATGCAGATGCATCAGGCAAATTCAATCTGCTGAGAAAAATCGTTTCTCTTGACGAGAACTATAACCCTGTTCATTTAACCAAAGACACGGATATTGTATGTCTACTCAGAGAAATCCTTTCGGAAAACTATAATACATTAACAGATGACCAGAAAATCGGGCTTTGTTATGTCGCATTGGGAAAGTTATATAAATACCCTGCCAGGACTTCAATAGTTCAATTGGGTTGGTATAAAAAAGTTCCCGGGGCGAAGAATTATCTAAAAATTTTTTTGCATGATAACAATAGTAAGATCCGTGAAAATGCGATCGCTGTATTCTATTCGTCAGGTCAAAAAGAGGATGTAAAAGACATCGTCACTCTTGTCTTCGATCCTGATTTAACTGTTAGAGATAAAGCGGTTAGCGTCCTCCGCAAACTCGGCGCTAATGAAGCATCTGAATTGCTTCTTGGCATATTAGATTGCACCCCCAGTGACGTTCAGGTTTTGGTGATAGATGCCATCGGTAAACTTGGCGTCAAAACTGCCATCCGGCATCTTGTTCCAATGCTTGAGGCAGATAAGCCGGAAATACGCGCCGCGGTGTTAACGGCATTGGGCAGGCTTGACGCGAAAGAATATATAAAAGATATCTTCCTTTTCCTTCAAGACGGGAACGAAATTGTTGCTAATAGCGCATATATTGCGATTGATAATATAGGAATAAAAGACATTGTTAAATCCGTGGTTGCATTACTGGAAGACAAAAACTCGCCTTTTTATAAGTACGCCGTTCGTTTGCTGAAAAAACTCGCCTCCAGGGAAATTCTAAATGAACTTATACCTTTGTTAGAAGACAATAATGCAATCATCCGCAGATGTGCAATTGATGCCCTGTGCCATATTGACGTTGAATACGCCTCAATAGATATTTTCCCTTTGATAAAGGATAAAGATACTGCCGTCTGTGAAATGGCAGTTTACGCCCTCGGATGTCTTGACGCAAAATTTGCAGTTAAAGATATTATCCCTTTCTTAAAAAACGAAAATCCTGAACTTCGCAAAAATACCGTTGAAGCCCTCGGAAAACTCAATGCGAAAGAGACAATAAATGATATTCTTCCTCTTCTTGATGAAACCAACAAAGATGTGCTAAAAACCGCAATCATAACCCTCGCTAATTTCGGTTCTGCAGAAATGGTTGATAAACTTAAACCGTTCTTGGAAGACAAAGATGAAGAAATCCGGTCTCTGACAAAATTAGCCATGCAAATTCTTGGAGTAAAAGACCCTGAAGAAGAAAATCCCAGAGTCACCGAAAACGAAGAACCAAAACCGTCCGCACCGCGGGAAGCGTCGGCTGACGTTCTTGCCGGCAGGAGAGCACCGGAAGAAATTATCCCCTTCCTCTCCGACCCTGATTCAAATATCCGAAAAAGGGCAATTGAATTGGCAGGCAAATATGATTTGAAAGCCGCTCTTAAGTCGCTCCTCCCCCTTCTCAAAGACCCTGACCCTGATGTGCCTTGGAGGGCGGCAAACACCATTTGCAAAATTGGCACAAGCGATACCGTTAACGATATACTCGCCTTGCTTCAAGACGATAATGCCGGTGTTCGTGAAGATGCCATCCATATTCTTTTGGAATTAAGCGATAAAAATTCATTAGCTTATATTATACCTTTGTTAAAAGACAAAAATGCCAAGGTTCGTTCCGCCGCGGTTTTCTTCCTTCAAAAATTCGGGACCAGTGAAAATGCAAAAGACGTTCTTCCGCTTTTAAGAGATGAAAACCTGTATGTGCGAAACAGCGCTGTCTCGGCAATTATCAGACTTAACGGGAAAGATGCGATTCCTGATATTATAGGCCTTCTGAAAGACGATGTTGCCTGGGTCCGCTGGAAAACAATCCATGAACTTGAACTGATGCGCGCAAAAGAATGCGCTAAAGGTATTATTCCACTTTTGACGGATAGCAAGGCTTCTATTCGTGAGAAGGCGGCTGAGGCACTTGGCGAATTACGGATAAAAAATGCCATGATTAATATATTGCCGCTCTTAAATGATGAAAATGCTAATGTCCGCAAGAAAGCCGTCAAAGCGCTTGGAGACATCGGTGAAAGAGATGCCGTAAAAAATATTATTCCCCTGCTGAAAGACGAAAACGATGAGGTGCGGGCAGAAACACTTCATAGCCTGAAAGTCCTGAGGATGAATACCTCGTCCGTTGAAACGAAAAACGCATTAGATGAAATCATCGGTATTTTAGATGACGCAAACGCGGCTGTCCGCGTTGCGGCGCTTCACTTGCTCGCGGATATTGGCACAAAAGATATTCTGTATGACATTATACCGCTGTTGAAAGATCCGGATAGTTATGTCCGGAGCGCAGCTGTTGGCGCGTTGGATTGCCTTGTTTCAAGAGACACCTCCTTGATTAAATACGTTATTAAAGATATGGTGCAAATGTTAAAAGATAATGATTACGGGACGAGTTGCAATGTAGGGTGGTTTTTTATCGGGTTATGCCCGGACAATGCAAATGAAATTCTCCCTGACCTTATAGTAATGTTAAATGACAATGATGAAAAAACCAGAGTAATTTATTATCTTGCCGGCATTGGCGGAAAAGACGCTGTAAAATACATATTGCCTTTACTGAATGACGAAAGCGATTATGTCCGCATTGCCGCGATACAAGCGCTTGAAGAACTTGACTACAAGGATGGTATTGATAAAATACGCCCGTTTTTAAAAGACAAGAATAGCGAAATTCGCGAAAAAGCAGTGTGTTCCCTTGGAACTTTAGGAGATAAACAGGGGATCAGCTATATCATTTCTTTGTTGAAAGACAGCGATACGGATGTTCGTGTGTCCGCCATTAATACGCTTGGACGACTTAGGGCATATGAAGCCATAGAAGAGATAGTGCCTTTCTTAAAGGATGAAGAGGAGATGATACGTTCTGAATCTGTTTCAACCCTTGGTTTGTTGAACGCAAAAAACGCCGTTAACGATATCAAGCCGCTGTTGAAAGATAAATATTCCTTCGTGTGTTTTTTTGCAGGAGTCGCCCTTGTGGAACTCGGAGATGCCGTATCCGTACCGCAGGACGTTATTGACCTGATGAAAAAAGAATTAAGGTTCCAGATTACTGCAAAAGATAACGATATCAAAAGGACTATTTCGGCATTACAAAAGCTTGGCGTGTCAGATGAGGAAATAGAAAAGATCAAAACTCCGGAAAAGCATTACGACAGCGCAATTGAAGTTCTTTCTGTAGTGCCGGATATCGGCAGTGTTGGCAACGACCTGCAGGTGGAGATAACCGGAAAGGGATTTAGTCAGGATACGTCCGTTTCATTTGGCGAAGGCATAAAGATTGTAGAAAAGGCCGTTTCTCCGGATGGAAAAAAAATAACCGTGAAGATTTCAATATCAACTGATGCGGAATTGGGTTGGCGTCATATCTCCGTTGAAGCCAATGAAATTAAAAATATTTTTGTGGTGATGGCAATTAATCTGACGGCAGATGAATATGTGCCTGTAGGCACAGACGCAACGGCGGAATTACAAGCGGAATTCTTGCCCGATGGAGTGCTGGATGAAAGAAAAATTGATTACAAATGGCAGATCGGCTTAGGGGTTGGAGGAAGATTGACCAGGACGGATTCTCTGATGACAGAATTTATCCCGTCAGTTGTGGGGACAACGAGGATAGAATTTATCCTTCAGGTTGACGGTGCAGAATTCCGCGCCGCAGGCGAGGTGAATGCATGGGATTGCAACTTTAGACTTGGCGATTAAGGAGTAACAAACATTGGTTTCCCTGTTTTGGTGTTGGATAAAAATGCAAAAAGCCGTATTGAAGGAAATGCGCGCGAAATTCAAAATTCAAGGCCTGACCCCATTGCCGTTTATCAGCCGAAAGTGAATTGTCGTACCCTCCGAAGCCAAAGGCGCAGGAGGGAGTGCCTGTCCCCTAACCGTCGGTCACAATTGGTTTTCGCTTAAGCGAAGACGGAGCAAGGATGATAAAATAAGATTATGAAAGTAGATGATGTTATTAGTAAAATTATTCAAATTCCTTATGATTTTTATAATCGCGGTGATGTATCTTTTTTGACTTTATTGAAGGAAAGCGGTTACTTCGAAATCTATAATCAAGTGTCAATTGAACTTGTCCGGGAATTTCTTATTCACGAACCAAAACGCATACATGAATGGTTGAGATATTCCGAAGACGATAGAAGTAATAAAGGATGGTATTTCTACCAAATTGAGAGGATGTTGAGAGGTTAGGCACTCTCCCTCTTTCGCTCTTGGTTTCAGCGGGCATGGCAATTCATTTTTCATTTTTCCTTCTTCCTCCTTCGTACGAGTCAGCAGAATCTTCTTGCTTTCACCATTACAATCTGTTATACTCGTGTCAGGTGGCTTTCGGCTTTACTTTCTTAGGCAGTAAACGCCATGAAGTCTCTTAGAACAAAGATTATTGTCAGTTTCGTAATCATCGTTGTTATTACGGGCGCTACAGCTACCGTGGTCGGGGTGCATCTCATCGGCGAAAGAATCATCAAACAGGCACAGGAAAAGGTCGGTACGGACCTTAATTCCGCGCGCGAAATCTATCTGAATGAAGTAAACAGCATCAAAACCATCGTTCGTCTTACCGCGGAAAGATTCTACATCAAAGATTCCCTCATTAAAAATGATATCGTTAAGCTCAATTCCGAAATTGCCGCCGTGCGGCAGAATGAAAACCTTGATGTCCTTACCCTTACCGACAACGCCGGCCGGGTTATCGTCCGTTCGCGGAATCCGGCTTTGACAGGCGATTCCCAGGACCAATGCGCTCTTGTTCAGAAAGTCCTTTCCGAAAAAACCGCTTTTGCATCTGCGGAAATTATTTCCGCAAAAGAATTGTCAAAAGAATCCGCGGATCTCGTTGAACGCGCGTATTTCAAGTTCGTTTATACTCCGAGGGCCAAGCCTACTGAAAAAACCGAAGAGACCGCAGGCATGATGATTAAGGCCGCCGCCCCCGTGGCGGATTACAACGGGAATGTCCTCGGCATCCTTTACGGCGGCAACCTCATTAACCGAAATTACAAAATCGTGGATAAGGTGAAAGAAACCGTTTTTCGCGGACAGGTTTATAACGGCAAGGAAATCGGCACCGCGACTATATTCCAGAATGACCACAGGATTTCCACCAATGTCCATACGAGGGAAAACGAAAGGGCTATCGGCACCCGCCTGGCCGCGGATGTCTATGACCGCGTGCTCGTACAGGGCCAACCGTGGATTGAACGCGCCTTTGTCGTCAATGATTGGTACTTTACCGCGTATGAACCCATAAAAAACATCAACGGCCGGATTATCGGCATCCTCTACGTGGGGCTGTTGGAAGATAAATTTATTGATATGGAAAGGGAAACAGTATGGTTTTTCCTGAGCATAACGATTATCGGCATAATTACGGCTCTTGGATTGGCGTATTTTCTCGCGAACAGCATTACAAGGCCTTTGCGTAATCTCGCGCAGGCGGCGCATAAATTTGCCGAAGGCGATCTGGGACAGAAAGTGGCGGTTGAATCCGGAGACGAAATCGGCGAGGTCGGCAACGCGTTTAATCTGATGGTAACCTCAATCAAAGAGCGCGATGATAAATTGAAACAACAGACCCAGCAGGTCGTATTCCGTTCTGACCGTCTGGCCATGATAGGACAGCTTGCCGCGGGCGTGGCGCATGAGATAAACAATCCCCTTGCGGGCATACGCACTTACGTAAAGCTAATCAATAAGGAAATAGGCGAGATGGGGATTGCAGACGGCGATTTCCAGAAATACCTGAACCTCATGGACCGCGAGACCCTCAGATGCAGTGAGGTCGTGCGCAACCTGCTCAACTTCGCCCGGCAGACCGAGCCTCGCCTGCAGATGATTGATGTCAACAGCGTTATTAAAGAAGCGCTTGCCTTTACGGAGCATCAGGTCATATTGCAGGACATCAAGGTGGAGAAAAATTTCAGCCCGCTTCCGCAGATACTCGCGGATTTTTCGCAATTACAGCAGGTTTTTATGAACATAATAATAAACGCCTGCGATGCCATGACTACAAAGGGACATCTGTCCCTGAGCACGCATTGGCTCAAAACCGCGGATTTGCTGGAGATTATCATTCAGGATACAGGCTCGGGCATACCGGCGGACATATTGCCGCATATTTTTGAACCGTTTTTCACCACGAAAAAGAAGGGCACCGGGCTCGGGCTTTCGGTTGTTTACGGTATAATAACACAGCACAAAGGAACTATAGCCGTGGATACAACTGTCGGTGTGGGAACGACTTTTGTCGTAAAACTGCCGGTGAACCGTGATAAGGCCGATTAATGTTTAAGAAAATGAAACCAATATCCATAAGGCCTGTTGGAGATGTTAAGCAGGCGGTTGTTTCCTGTCTGTTAGAGAAATTGCCGTTTGTTTTTAACAGGCAGGTTTCGTTGCTGGAGCCTATGCGGATTCCGGCGGAGAGTTTCAGCGGTTACCGCGGCCAATATCTGTCAGCGGGAATTCTGAAAGAACTGCTCAGGGGCGCGCCTGACAGCCGTTCTAAAATGCTCGGCATAACAGAGGTTGACATCTTCGTGCCTATATTTACGTACGTGTTTGGCTATGCGCAGTTGAACGGGACTGCGGCGGTTATATCAACCTTCAGATTGAACCCTGAAAACAGCGGAAATGAGCGCGACAATGGTTTGTTATGCCGGCGCATATTGAAAGAAGCCGTGCACGAATTAGGCCATACGTTCGGCCTGGTGCATTGTACGGAACCCGGATGTGTAATGGTATTCGCGAACAATATCCTGGAAGTGGACGAAAAAGGATATGAATTTTGTCCGAGCTGTATGGAAACTTTTTTAACATCGGATTAAACGGATTAACGACTAAACAATTAAACGACTTGAATGACGAAACGCCGGACTCCAGACCCCTGACTATGACTCAGGACTTCGTTATGTCCTTCATTTTTCATTTTTCCTGCTTCCTCCTTCGTAAAGAACAGGGACTTGGCGAGACATTGAAGAGACTATTGGCGGGCGAAACGGCGGTACCCAGACTTTTGGCTTAGGACTCAGAATCGCATGGCCCGTACCCGGGATCTAAGAGCCGGAACGAATGACGAAATCCTGTACCCAATATCCGTGACCCGGGCGCCGGGTATAGGAATGCGAATCCCTGACTTCGGATCCCGGACATCGGATCTCGGATAACGTCCTTCGTGACTTCGTGTCCTCGTGGCTGAAATTTCGTGGTCGTAACTTAGTAACCCCGTAACTCCGTAACTCCTAAATCCTTAAACCCCGTAACTCTTGAACTCGTTAATAAGGAGATAGTTATGCAATCAGGATATCGTATTCTTGTGATTGACGACGAGGAGATCGTCAGGGAATCGCTTTCGGACTGGCTGAAAAAGTTCGGTTACTACGTTGAAACGGCCGAAAACGGCGTCAAGGGTCTTGAAAAGATGCGCGCCCAGCCATGGCACGTCATGCTGGTGGACCTTAAACTGCCGGACATTGACGGCCTTGAGATACTGCGGCAGACGCGCAAGGCCAACGAGAACGCCGTGGTCATAATAATTACGGCGTACGCCAGCGTGGATACCGCTATTCAGGCCATGAAAGACGGGGCGTACGATTATATAGTCAAACCGTTTGACCCGGACGAAATCAATCTTGTGCTGAAAAAAATCATTGAGCACCAGAAATTGGTTGATGAAAACATATTCCTGCGGCGCGAGTTGAGCAGGCGTTATACCTTTCAGGACATCATAGGCAAGAGCCCGAAGATGCAGGAGGTGTTTGAACTCATGCGCACGGTAGGCCCGGCCAGGTCCACGGTGCTCGTACAGGGCGAGAGCGGTACGGGCAAGGAGCTTGTCGCGCGCGCGATACACCAGATAAGCCCGCGCGATCAGGGGCCTTTTATTACGATATCCTGCGGGGCACTGTCGGAATCGCTGTTGGAGAGCGAATTATTCGGGCATGAAAAGGGCGCTTTCACCGGAGCGATAGAACAGAGAAAAGGCCGTTTTGAAATCGCCGATAAAGGCACGATTTTCCTGGATGAGATATCCGATATCGGCCCGAAGAGCCAGTTGGACCTGTTGAGAGTTTTGCAGGAAAAGGAATTTACGCGCGTAGGAGGACAGGAGCCGGTCAGGGTTGACGTGCGCGTCATAGCCGCGACCAACAGGGATTTATCTCAACTTATGCGCGAGAGGAAATTCAGGGAGGACCTGTATTACAGGTTGAATGTCATCGTTGTAACCCTGCCGCCGTTGAGGGAACGCAGGGAGGATATTCCGCCGTTATGCGAACATTTTCTGCGCAAATACAACATAGAAAACAACAAAAAAATCCAGCGCATTTCGGAAGACGCGTTGAAACAGCTTTTGCAGTATGATTGGCCGGGGAATATAAGAGAACTGGAGCATGCGATAGAGCATTCCGTGGCAATAGAAAAAACCAATATAATAAATTCAGGGAGTCTGCCGGTCAAATTCCAGAAAGGCCCGTCGGAGGAGTCCGCATTTGGCGAAGACAAGCCGCTTGATGAGATGGAAAAGGAGTACATCCGGAAGACGCTGAAAAAGCACGATTGGAATATACAGAAAGCCGCGGTTATACTCGGCATAGACCGGGGTACTCTTTATAATAAGATAAAGAAATACGGGTTGCAGGAAACGAAGGACTCGCTGGAGACGCAGTAGCCGCAGGATTGCGACAGGGTCTGAGGAGCAGCGAGGGACGAAACGATGTGACGAATGTACGTCGTTTTTAGAATTTTCAAAGACGTGCACTAATCTCAAATCCCATATCGCACATCTCATATCCGTCTTAACGCATAAACTCCTTGAATTTTCAATGTTACATATTATAATACCGCTATGAAGTTGAAAAGTTTGTTAGATTATCTTGTTTTGATACATGCCGCGATAGAAAACCATAAGTGGCGGAAAGCTAAACGCATTTGTGACACAGCCTTGAAAAATATGTCCGGCCTTCCGCATTCGCATAAAAACGAATTTGAGTTCTATATGAATCTTGGCATTGTACGTTCACGGCTTGCGGAATATTCATCTTCTCTTGAGGCCTTTTACAAGGCCAGAATAATCGGTTGTAAATATAACATTCCTCCCGCAGATGTTGCTTTTGCGTCGTTTTTGATGGGGGCTGATTTTGTGCTTTTGCGGAGCATTGACCATGCATTGAGCGAAATTCATAAAGCTGAGGAATATTACAGAAAATACGGGTTTGATTCACTGCCGATGGGAAAACATGTTTATGTGGCAATGCTTATGTATCTTGCGTACTGTTATTTGCATAAAGCGCAGTTGGAAAAGGCAGGGGATATTATTGAAAGTAAAATGCAGGATTATACGGATGTTTTGTCCGAAGGACGCGTTATGCTCAATTTTTGCCATTTAAAGGGCGAATATTACGCGGCAATAAAGGATTTTGCAAAGGCGCGGCAGGCGTTTCAGGAGTGCATAAAATTAAGCTGGCAGAAAAAATTTCCAATCTCAGCGCTGGAATCACAGGTGCATCTGGCCGTAATGGATATGATCAATTCCGATATTGAAAGCGCAGTAAGAATACTTAAGGCAAACATGAAGAACGCGAAGCGTTACAGGTTCAACGATGTATTCTGCGAATCCGCGCTTCTCCTTGGCAAATGCTATTCGCTTTTGAACATGACTGACAAGGCTTCGGCAATAGAGAATCGCATAAAGCCGGTATTGTATAAACTTGACATAGTCTGGCTTTATGAAAAAAACCGTGAATTTGACGTCATTTACCGCCGGTTGAAATCTGCGGCTGAAAAGGGCAGGCCGGATGATGTTAGTATTCCTAAAGTGCTTGTTGATACGATAAACAGTCACCATAAAAATTCGCCTTATAAGGACATGCTCATAGGCGGTTCTGCGGCAATGCACGAAGTGTATAAGATGGTTGAAAAAATAGCGCCGACTGATTTGCCCGTGCTTATCCAGGGTGAAACCGGCACCGGCAAGGAACTTATAGCGCACGCGATACACAATAAC
>JACRIJ010000117.1 GCA_016220095.1 Planctomycetota bacterium
CAAGATGATTAAATATTGGAACATTTAGTGTAACTGAAGGTAGCCGCAACCTTCAGGTTGCGCTGGAATACTAATCCCCAAACGCGGGCTAAAGCCCGCGGCTACCATTATAAAGTTCCAATATTTAGTAAACATCCTATAAGTCATTTAAAATAACCCCCTCTCTCCTTGCGGGAGAGGGACAGGGAGAGGGGGGAAATGTTTTTCACCCTCCTCCTATACCCCCTCCCATTCCCGACATTTTAGTCGAGACTCCCTGCGATTCGCAAGGGAGGGGGGATTACTTCAAATAGCTTAAATTATGATTTCCAATTCGTTACTGTCCACTATTGAACAATTCTTGAACGGCCTTGAACATCGGATTAAGCGGATTGAACAGATTAACACACGTTCGTTCTGCTCAGTGCAGGCAAGATAACGACGACGTATTCCTGATTATCCTGTCGCAATCCCGAGTAAAACGAGGGGTTTATCCGATGCAAATTCCGTTGTCGTGTCACGGAAACCACAAGATTACACCAGATTACACAAGATTACGACGATATATCGCCGGTATTCGTGTGCATTTGTGTGTATTCGTGGCTAATCAGATATCCGAGGTCCGAGGTCCGGGACCCTGCTCTCGGGACCCGGAACTCGGCACCCGGCACCCGGATCTCGGTACTCGGATCTCGCATAACGTTCTTCATTTTTTCTCGCCTGCGGTTTTATCTGCAAAGGCGCGCTGTACCATGGTTACCGCGTCAAACCAGACCGTGCCCGGCGCGCTGTAATCGTAATACAACGTAAGATAAGGCTCGTAAAACAACTGCTCCTCCGTCCGGCTGAACATGCCCGTAACCTTGTGCCATTTGCCGTCCGCAACAGGTTCGGAAACCGAAATCACCCCGCCACTATGCATCACCAGCGCTTCGTCCGACGTCGCAATTCTGAAACCATACGGATCCGTGGTGCAATACCAAAAGCTGACAAAATACGTGACTTCCGGCTTTACAATTTCCCTTATGTACTGGCCGCAGGCAGACCAGCTTGAACTGCCAGGCTTTACGCCCCTCGCCGGGTCATGCCACATTTCAATGAAAAAATTCCCATCCGGCGCGGAACCTTTTTCAGCCTTTATAAGCTGGATTTTGGAGCCGTTCCAGTTTTCCACGTACTTCCAATCCGTAAATTCGCTTTCAAAAGACGGGTTTTTCAGCATGTTGTCAAAGGATTGCTTCAAGGCCTCCCGTATCGTTTCAAGCCGCAATTTAACTTCCGGCAATACGGCGCGTTGTACCTCCGCATTAACTATGTCCAGCGATTCCCTGCCAATGCCTTCATATATAACATATAAGTCTCTCGTTGCGTCCTCGCGAATATGCCAGTCATCGCTGTTCAAAAGATCGATAAGGCGGTTGATTTCCATGACCTCTTTGCTCCTGATAACCGATGTAGGCGCCGTATCTGCAGGCGCGACAATCAGAGGAAGAGTTTTAATTGTTTCATTTGTTATCTCCGGGGACGATTTTCCCGGCAAACCCGCATTGCATCCGGTAATTATAACAACCGCTGTAAGGAATAAAAAAAAATGCGATTTCATAAAATGACACCTTCCCGATAAGAAATAAAGCGGGTAAGCCACAGAGAACGTTCATCCGTCGTATCTGTCTAATCTGCTGTTAAAAAATTCTTCGTTTCGTCGCGTTTCCCGCGGCCCGTCTACACACGACCCGAGAAACGAATATTTGACGCTTAAGACTCCGAAAAGTTCTTAATTTTATCCGCCCCATTAGTATTAAACTAATCTCTACTTCCCTATCTGTACCGTAACCTTGGCCGTGTATAATTTCAAACGGTCTTTTGATTCAAAAAGGCATTCGCTTAAAGTCTTAATATCTTCCGCCACCTTGCCCGAATATGCCGTCTTGCCGTTTGCCTTTACTATAAAGGTCTTTGAAAAATCCATCATGCTCTCATTAAGGCGCAAAGTTACCTGCTTTACGCCGGTTGCCGTGATGTCAACGGTGTTGTTTTTCACTCCCGCAGTAACCACTGCCTTCGGGTCCAAAACATCCATATTAAGCCAATACACGGAAAATTGGGTCGTATTACTGCTCTGGCAGATTGTCAGTGTTTCCGGATTTATCTTCCGCGTTTTTCCGTACATCCACAGAAAAGACTTTTTGGCTTCTTCAATGGCAAAAGCATTGTTGAGGCCCATCGGCTCCGAATACGAATGCTCTGACTTAAGTTGGGTTAATTTCTTGTCGGCCTTGCGATTCGCTTCCAAGATATCAGGATTGCTGTCCGCGCCTGCTGAAAAATACGCCGGAAGATTTGAAATATTTGCGAGCTCCTCGGAATTTTCAGGCGGCCTGCCTCCTATGGCGGCAAATGCAGCAAAACAATCCGGCATCGCAGTTACCGTATTCCAGACAACCTCAGCGCTCTTCCCGAATCCCGCAATGTAAACGCGGTTATCGTCCAGATTATACCTCTTCTTAACGTCCCTTAAAACGTAATAAATAACGGGCAGGCGGCTCACGGAATTTTCCCAGTTTTTACCGAATTTTTCCGGCGAAACAATGAAACAATCCTTTACCGACGCCTTCCATGTCTGTATGCAGATTTCCGCGCTACTGCCCTCGTCGGGAAACGCTATCAGAACCTGCCACGGCTTACTATCGTCATAATTCTGCGGGATAAGCGTACGATATGTGCCGTGCTCCTGCTCCGTCGGCACGTAAACGCCGCTGAATATCTCGGCGCCGTTCGGCTCCTGCGTGGAAAACGCACATTTTGCTATCACGTTTTTAATCTCGCCAATCGTTATGCCGGGTATTTTTTTCATCTCTTCAACTATAATGTCTCTGTCAGACCTTTTATGGAGCTGTAAAAGATCCTTTATGTCTTTCTGCAGTTTCACCGCGTCTTCAGGCGCTATCTGGGCGTAAAGGCAAATGACTACCGTAAAGACTACGATTAAACAATAGATTGTTTTCACGCGCATAGTAAATGTCCTTATTACTTTTTTTGCCACAAAGGCACGAAGGACGATTAAGAGGTTATGGTGTTAGGGGGTTACGAAACTCAGTGTAAACTCAGCGAAGGGCTTACTCGTTACTGCGTTCATTTTTCGTTAACAGCGTCTTAATGAAGCACACCTTCGGCCCTACGCTCCTGCTGTGTTCTTCCAGGAAAACCGTCATCTCATTCCCGTTAATTGGCAATTCATAAGCCGTAATGCTCTGCAAAGAAACCGCGCCCGTCGCAACTATGCCGGCGCTTGACGCAATGGAAACCGCAAATGCCTCCCCGTTTAATGCCTTGGAATTCATATCGTAAACAAGCAACCAATAAACGGTTTGACCCGCGGGTATTGACTGCGTAAGGCCGTCAAATACTATCGTGCCGTTATCTGCCGAATATGTCTTGCCGGTTTGGTCAATGACTACGTCAACCCCGGCATCAAGCGCGCCATTCGCGTTGACATCCTTATAAAGTTTTACCGCGCTCACATCGTAAGGTTCATTGCCGCTTCCTGAAGCGGTAAACTCCACAGATGAAACCGTAATATTCTCAACACTGCTTGCGTTCATCATAAACTGGAATATTGCGAGATTGGTTTCGTTATTGGTAATGAGTCGCGATAACGGGCAATTAATGCCTTTCCTGACGGTTAATGTACCCGCGGAACCGGCCGGAACTATGGTAATTACGGCGCCAGTAACAGGAGCGCCATGCGCGAATACACCGCTTCCCGTAAGGGCTCCGGTTGCGGACACGGCGCTGTTCTCCGCCAATCTTACCCCAAACGTAGAACCTGCGGAAACGGTGCTGTTAAAATTGAAAACTATCAGCCAGTTGCGGAAAGTATTGGCCGCAATAGTCTGATTAAGCCCGCTGAATGTTATAATACCGTTATCGCCGGAAAAATTGCCCTGGCTTATCAGAGAATCGCCGATGGAATCATAAATGCCGTTCGCAACAGCGTCTTCCACGAGCATTACTCCGTTGCTGTCAAAAGCAGAAGAATCATCACCACTGCCCTCCGCATAAAATACCAGTTCAGATACGTTAATATTTTCAGTCTGGCTGGCTGAAAGCGTTAACAACAACACGGGCACATCGTTTGCATCCGCGAGTTCGCTCCTGTTTATCGGGGAAAGGCTCGCCTTACTGATTCCAAGCGAGCCTTTTGCCCTGAAAATCAGGGCATTTTCCAGGGTAGCGGAATTGTCATCAGGATTGGTAATGGTTATGGCGGCAATCGTATTGGGCGTTCCCGCGGGCGCGATAAAAACAACGGACGTGCCGGAATATGAAATCACATCAACAGGAACCTGCCCTACGGTTATTTGCGAGCCGGTCTGGAAATTCAGTCCGTTCAACGTTACCGGCGTGCCGCCGTCAGCGGATATTTCGTCAGGCACCGCGTTTATAACCTGCGGAGCGGGTTGCATCTCCGTAACAGGATAATAAATGGTAACATCGTACAGCACCGGAACCGCGTCGGTTATTGATGACAAAAAAACTTTGTATTGAAACCACTGGTCATCCACGCCATCCCTGTGCAAAGCGTTGGCAAGCACAATCTGCCCCTGCCCATCCAAACCGGAACTACCGGTAAAATAATCATCGCTCCCTTCAGGCCCCAACCATGGAGTCCAACTGCCGGCAATGCCGCCATTATCCGGCGCCGTACGTATCTGGAATTTTATATCCGTCCCGGCCGGAGCATCTTCAGTCCAGGTGACTTTCTGGATGCCGTTATAGGATATTTGGGAATTATACGGTGATGACGTAAGCGTGGATATATAAGGATTCCTGTACGTAATCTTCACAAGGTCAAAAACCGGCGTCTGCCTGGTATCCGCGGTGGAAATAAACATCTTATACCTGAAGTAAATCTTGCCGCTGTTCGTTTCGTTTATCATTTCGCCTGACGGATTGGCGTAATAAGTCGCATCCGTGCCGTCCGGCCCGATAAAATCCCATGTCGCATTGTCATCATTGGACGCAATCTGAAATCTTACAGGGGCGCTGCCGAAGGCCTCGTCATACGACAGCGGCAAAAAAGAAATCGTATCAAGCGCGGTATTTTCCGCCACCGTAAAAGTTGAAGATATAAGTTCCGCCTGCGGCACATAATATCCCTGCACATCACCCTGGTCCACCAGCGGAGCGTCCTTCATGTATTTGCTAACAAAAACATAATCGCAGTAAAATGTATTGTCCGTGCCGGTAACGCCTGTTTCATCGGGACGCATGAACGTAATCGGAAGCGATATGCCTATGGGCACGTTAAACGTAACCTCCTGGACAAAACCATCATTGATATAAAAAAGAATATTTGAAGTGGTCCAGACCATGGTAAATTTGGCAAAAACATCCGCGGGCATTTTATCCGAAATATTGTAGGGATCGCTGGAAACGACAGCTTCATAACCGGCATTGGCGGTATAAGAATATATGATTCTGGGAGTACCCGCGTCTGAAGGCATCAAACCGGCCTGCAGGCTGTGTTCAAGGCCGGTAGTGGAAAACCTGCCGTAAAAAGTCAAAGACAACGGCTGGCTCAAGGTGGCGCCGAAAACGGGCACTGACGTAATCCGGTCGTTATTTGCCTTTATGCTGAGCAATCCGGCGTCTTCCGTAGGACCGCCCGCAGAGGTCCATTTGACCGCGTCAAGGGAATTGTCCTCAAAATCGTCAAAAAAATCAAATATGACGGAAGGATTCCCGATTACAGATACGGCGTCAGGATTGCCATAGTACAGATAGTAGTTGCCGTCAACGCCTGAAACCGCAATCCCATTGTATATAGTAAACCATATTTTGGTATTTTCCAGGCCCCATCCGTTTTCACAGTATCTCTCAAGCTCCTGAAATTCCGTTCCGTTCTGATAAACCAATCTTACATCATCGCCATTGGACAAAGACGCGCCGCTATTAACCAATGCGGCATGATTGAACGTCAGGGTTACGGGAAAATTCTGTTGTACCGCGTCCGTAACGCTTGTGTTGGTAATAGTCACCGGGGTGCGGTATGCCCATTCCACATCCCACCACAATTCATTTACCTTGAGTTTCAATTCCCCGGCGGTTGTATTGTCCATATTGCCGTCATCGGAAAAATACATCGTTTCATCCGACAAAAGGTTCTGACTGCCGCCGCCGGACCAATCGTCCTGGGAAACATCGTAAGTGCTGACAGACGTAATGGAAAGCACGCCTGATGCGTCGGCTACATTAGTATCCTTGACATAATACCGTTTCCAGCCTGCCTGGTTCTCAGGGTCGGTTGCCGTGCCGGACACGTCGTTCTGGCCGGTCCAATCGGTCTGCATCCAGATATTTGCCATTACAGCAGAACCGGCAAACAACAGGCCTGCGAGGACAATCAAAAAGATTTTTCTGTTCATATAAAATTCCTTATCTGCGCCTTATCCCGTATTTCCCCAGGCACGCCAGAATCACGACTGCCACGGCCGGAACAGCAAGCATGGCCGCGTACATCAGATTCGGGCCTGAAGGAGACACGAGTGACATCGGGTTATTAACGCGCCAGCGCAGGCATACGGCGCCGGCAATCAGGAGCAAAACGGCCAGAAATATTTTCGCGTAAAAAATACGCGTAAAGGCCGTGCCGTAATTCAGGTACCATGCCGCGTAGCCGGAAAGGACTGCAAAAGGCGCCGCAAACACCGCGGCCGCGAACAAATGAAAACTCGTCCTCTCAAAAGCCCATCTCTGTGTATATAAAAAAATCACGTAAAAAACCGGCGCGAGCACAAACAACGCTACGGGAAAATGAATCAACCAGAAATGCAGTCGCAATTTCCGCAGAAAACCTTTCAACCCTGCGTCAATGTTATACGCGTCCAAACGGCCGGAATCAGGCGCTATGCCGGCTTCGGCAATCACGGAATATTTTTGAAGGACATCGGCCCTATGCGGCGCGATTTTCATTGCCTCCGTAAGGTCCATACCCGCGGAATGCGTAAAATGCCGGCCGTCTTTCCAGGCATGGCTCGCGGAAATATCATATACCTTGCCATCAACCGCGACATACGTTTTTTTGCCGTTTTGACCGCTGTTTCCAGCAAGCCGTACAGGGTCCATCTTATCCATACGGGTTGTATTATAATAAGGAAAACCCCGGGTGTCAATTAAATTGTGGGATATGAAGGTTATGGAGTTTAGGAGTTATGGGGTTCGGAAATGTATCCATATTGCAGAAATCTGCTTAATCAGCTGATTAAATTAGTTCAAGCGTTGTTCAATGCGGATTTCACACATTCTCTCTGGCTCAGTGCAGGCAAGATTTTCACAAGATTATAACAGTGTTTCCCTGCCACAAAGGCATGAAGAACTATATACGACGTTATTTGCATCGGATGGACAGGGTAAACAAAGATACGTAGTCGTTATCTTCTGTTAATCTATGCCTGCCTGCGCGAAGCCGGCGCTTCGTTCCGGCGAAGGCAGGTAATCTTGCGGTCTTTGTCGTTTAGTCGTGAATCTGCGCAATCCGTTTAATCTGTTGTGAAAAATCATTGACAAACCCCTCCCTGACTGCTAAAATCATGCTATGCCTTGCAAAACAAAACATCCAATAACACTGTTCCTCTCCTGTTGCGTTCTGCTGTTATCAAGCAGGGCCGCATTCTCTCAAGCCGAGCCCTATAAAGATGCCTTGACCGCCTTCAAAAACGGCCTTGAACAGGCGAACGCAGGCAATACCGAACAGGCAAAAAATTCATTCAATCAGGCAATCAACCTTGACAATTCATTTGTTGATCCTTGCATTGAACTCGCAAAACTCTACTCCGCTGAAAATGACAATGAAAACGCTCTGCAGATGATAGGGACAACTCTGCCATTACTTTCAAAACTTAAAGCTGAAGTGCCGAAACTGCTCGCCGATAATCCTTCGCCGGCGTTATCCGCAACCGAACCCTTCAATTATTTTGACGCCGAATTCGCCGAAAAAGTAAATTCCATAGAATTCAACCTTAAGGCCATTCTCGCGCTCTGTCTCCAGCAAAGATTTGAAACCGGGCTTGATTCCGTTTCCTCAACTGCCGTAAAACTTATTGACCCGCTTTCAGAACAGGGAATCGCCCTGGCTCAAAGAATAAACGCCTTGAAAGGCGAAACCGCGCCTGACCCTGAAAAATATTTCCTCCCCGGCGCAAGTATGGTCTCCCTGATTGAAACATCTATAGAAACAAAAACAGCCCTGAGGGAATTCTCTGCCGGTAATTACTCTGCCGTATCTTCCACGGCTTCAGGGCTCATCCTTAGATTCCCCAAGGCGCCCTATTTCAATTACATTGCCGGCCTTTCAGCCTGTAAACAAAACGGCACGCAAAAGGCCATTGAGGCATTTCTTAATGAATTGTTCGTCTCCCCGCAAAATGCCAATGCCTTGTATGCCTGCGCGTACCTGCTTATAAACAGCGGCAAGGCATCCGACGCGGTTAAAATTATAGAAGCATTCCTTGAAAAATCGCCTGAATCCGTTACAGCCCTGGAATCAATTGCTTACGCGCGTCTCAAAAGCAACGACTACAACTGGGCGAAGGCGGCATTTGAAAAAACACTCAAGGCCCAGCCCGATTATCCATGGGCGTTCCTGTACCTGGGCGATTACGCCAGGACGCAGAAAGACGACATTAAATCAGCTTTGGGATATTACGGGAAATTCCTTGAATTACAGCCGGATTCCGCGATTTCGCCGTTTGTCGAAATATTTATAAACGTTAATTCCGCCGACCCGTACGAACTCGGATTAAAAGAAGACATCATAGTGCAGAAAAAAGTCAAGATGCTGGCTAACGGTACGACTGTTGACCTTGTAGAAAAAAAACGCGGTAAAATCATAGAAGAGACCAACGCCCTGATAACGCTTATTACAGACGACAATCAAACGCTGAAAATTGCGACAACGGCCATAGACAAATCCAGCCTGCAGAAAAGCATTGATACTATCGCGGCGCCTGTCGTGCAGAAGTTTCTTGCAGGAATGGGCATGCTTACAATAATTGACGCGAAAAAGGCGCTCCTGCTGACGGAAGAATTCGCGCAGAAACTCAAAGACGACAAGATAAACGCGGTTGATTATCACATACTGACTGAACTCCTGAGGGAATCAGTAAAGATAAGCAGAATTCACGGCGATGCAGTCCGCAAGGGTTGGATGGAAGACATCATGCAGATATGCGGATACGTGAAAATCGGCAACGGCGCATGGGTGGACGGCGAGACTGCGGATTTTATTGCCGTAAAGAACGACGCAAGCGAAGCCGGCGCTGACGCGACGATAGCGGAACTTGAAAAACTAAAAGGCCTGGAATTCACATCCGCGGAACTGCCGCTTTCCATAGGAATGCTGTACTATGAAGAAGGCGATTTCCGCAACGCCATATCATATTTTGAACAGGGGTTGAAATTCAATCTGCCGCCCGCGGCTCAGAAACTTGTCGCGGACATGCTTGACGCGGCGAAGAAGAACAAGCCTTGCACGGCGTGCAAAGGCCTGGGCATATTGAAATGCCTTACCTGCAACGGCACGGGAAGGATAAAGTGCCCGGTGTGTTTCGGGTCAGGGACGGTAGCGCCGTCAAAGATAGGGGTCATTAGCGATTCAAACCGGAAGATACCATGCAAGACCTGCGGAGGGCTGAAATTCGGCATACATAAACCCTGCGACGGCCGCGGCTGGACAGATTGCAAGAAATGCGCGAAGAAAAACGTAAAGGTCGTGCCGCTCACAACCTGCCGCATCTGCAACGGAACGGGGATAGCGGGAGAATACATCCAGGAGACGTGCGCGAAATGCGCGGGATTGGGCGTTGTTATCAGTGGACAGTGAACAGTGGCCTGTGACGAATTAAGAATAACGGACGGAACGAAGAACTGCAGGACCACTATCGTTCGCAGTATCGCTGTGCTCGCTGGATCACTGCGGTTCGCAGGAAGCGAACGAACTGAGGAGGAAGAAGGAAAGCTGAAGGACGTTATCCGGGATCCGAGATCCGGGTGCCTGGTACCGGGCGTCGGCTCCCGGCTCCCGGCCCCCGGATCTCGGACCTCGAGTCCCGGGTGTCGTTTAAACGGGCCACGAACGAACGTCCGTCCTTCCTTTTTCATTTTTCCTCCTTCGTTATGAGAAGGAAGAATGACAGGATGATAGAATGTTTCATAAAAATCTTAATTCTTAAATCCAAAATACTAAATTTTCAGGCTCGCCCCCTTAACGCCGAAACGGGAACCGGACCACGGGAAACGTTCGTTAAGTTGGAACTTAAGGCCTGACCCTATTGCCGTTGGTTTTCAGTTTTGTAGAGCCACCATCCCGACACTTCGGTCGGGACAGGTATCTGGCGGTTCTACAACGAACCATAACCATTTGGCATCTCAACAATCATGCTATTTCCCTTAACACCCTTTACTGACGGGTTACAGGAAAACTTTAACTCCTGCGATAAAGAGCCCACAATGCCGGCAGAAACCCTATCAGCAGAAAAACCAGCAGTCCGGCAACTGGAAGGTATTCCGGCTTGTTCCACTTCTCCCTGTATTCATTGCGCTCTTCCGAAGATATGCGATAATATTTCAACCAGTTATTTGCCATGGGATTGCTTTTGCAGTTATACAGCCATTCATGCAGTAAGCTGAACGCGACCGGATGGTATCCCGCGATCCAGGGCACGTCGTGCCTGAAGACCTTTTTGATCTGCCTTATCAATTCCATGCGTTCGGGCGAATTATCCATGCGTTCCAGTTTCGTAAACAATTCATCGTATTTCGGGCTTTCATAATTGACGGCGTTTTCGCCGCTGTGTTTAAGCCTGCTGTTGGGCCCGTAAAGGAGAAAGAGAAAATTTTCAGGGTCCGGATAATCCGCGTTCCATCCGTAATGGAGCATCTGAAAGGCCCCGGTATCCACTTTTTCCTGGAACCTGTTATAATCGGAATTTCTTTCTTTAAGGTCAATATCAATTGCCTTCAACTTATTCTGCATCCAGTTCAATTCCGCCTTTTGTTCGGGTTTATTCCATGTAGAGTCAAAGTAGATTATCAAAGGATTGCCGTCAGAGTCCCTGCCATTGGCGTAACCGGCATCGGCCATGAGTTTTTTCGCATAATCAAGCGATTTTCTCACAGGCATATTCCGGGCCTCGCTCCAATCATAAGCATAAGGATTAATGCCGGCCTTGCCTTCCTCACTGCCGAATATGCCCGGAGGGAGCATATCCATCGCGGGAATACCCCTGCCGTTCAAGAAAATCTCTATCCTTTCCTCAGCATCAAGCGCAATGGCGATTGCCTGGCGGAGCCTGCACTTTTCATCCGAGTAACCGCCCGCGACGTCGTCATTCATATTGAATCCGTAATAATAAACGGTCGGCCTCGGCGACATTTCAAGCCGGATTCCGCGTTCTTTCATATAATCTGAAAGGCCTATACTGCCCTGCGAACCCGTGGCAATAGCCTGGTCAAAACTATCCGAGGAAATTCCCGAGGAATCAAAATATCCCTGCAGGAACTTATTCCATCTGGGCACGGCCTCCTTTTCAAGCTTAAAAACCGCCCTGTCAATGAAAGGCATTTTCTTGCGCGCGTCGTCAAGAAGCCCGTTTTCAGCGTCCCCTGAAGAGCCCTGTTCGGGATAAAGTTCTTCGCGGAAATTTTCGTTCCTTGCCAAAACGATTTCCATATTCGGATTATAAATATCCATCCTGTAAGGGCCGGTGCCGATAGGGAATTGGTTAAGAGTGATGTTTTTCGCAATCATCGGGCCTTGGTTGTAGAAATCCACGGCCTCCTGCGGCATAGGCGAAAAGAAAGGCATCGCGAGCCAATACAGCATCTGCGGATATTTCGCATTCAGGAGGATACGATACGTATAGCGGTCCGCAAGCTGTACGCCTTCAAACGGGAATTTGCCGTAATCCAGCATTATAGGATTCCGGTCTTCATCCCGCGTCTGGTTATACGTAAGAGGATTTTGTTCTTTGCGTAAGGCGCGTTCGGCGTCAATTTCCTTTTGCAGAAGGTCGCTGTATTCTTCCATGCCGGCAATATATTTTTTCAATATGCTGTAAATGGGACAATTGAGCCGGGGGTCGCAAAGGCGTTTGATCTGCAACACGTAATCCCCGGCAAAAAGTTCCCTCGTGCCGGACATCGGAAAATCCTTTATTTCTTCTATATCAACGAGGTCATTATCGGACACTTTATGATACAGGAAATTTCCATCGGGAGCTTTCGCGAAACACGGATGGTTCTGGTAAAAGATACCTTTACGGATTTTGATTTCATAGACAGCTTTTGCGACATCTTCCGGCGGGGCATTCAGCGGAAGAATCCGGCTGTCCTTATCGTAATAAACCGGCACGGGCACGGATTCGGCCGTGAGCGGAATAAGTTCATAGGGAAATTTCAGGTAATGGTATTGGATAGGCGGCTCGTATATCTGGCAGATGAAATCGTATTCATCGGACGAATACGACCTTGCGGGGTCAAAGTGTTTTGGCGGTTCCGTGAAAGTCGTATAAAAGATATTCTGGTCTTTTTCAGACTCCCTGTAAGGATTGTTCGTGCAGAACAGGAGCTGGCAGAACAGGGATATTATCAACAGCAGCAAGAAACTTTTCATAGACGCATAATAGCATTTCCCGGGGAATATGGCAACTGTTTTATAGATTTGCCATTACCCGTAACAACGGATTAGACGGACGCGTTCTTTAAGAACAGATTTAGCGGATTTGAGACAAAACGGCGATTGCTTTTAACAACAGATTAAACAGAAGATAACGACGACGTATCTTTGTCAATCCCGCCCATCCGATTTGAATACTGTTGTCGTATCACGGAAACCACAAGATTACGACGGCATTTCGTCGGTATCCGTGTGCATTCGTGGCTAATCAGATATCCGAGAGCCGGGACCCGACGCCCGGGACCCGAGGTCCGGGATCCGGCACCCGGAACTCGGACAACGTCCTTCATTTTTCATACTTCGTCGTAATCAATGCGCTTCTGTATGTTCCGTGGTTTGGTCAGGGGTGAATTTCAGCATCTTGTCCCTGAATGTGGATTTGGATAATCCGAGTAGGCCGGCCGCGAGCGTTTGGTTTCCGTTTGCCTTGGACAGCGCCCATTGTATAATTAACTTCTCAACGGCCTGCAGGGTAGCCGCAAGGTCTATATTCTCATGCTCCGACATGTTAAGCACTACCGGGCATTTTCCTATTCCAGCAGGATTGAAAATATACTGGGGCAGGTTCTGCGGCGTGATTTCGCCGTTTTTTGCTATGATAAAAGACTGTTCCATTACGTTTTCCAGTTCTCTTACATTTCCAGGCCAATCGTAATTCAGCAACACCTGCATGGCTTCCGGAGTAACTTTTTCTATGCGGTTATTGCTCTTTTGCGATTGCATTTCCAAAAAATGCTCCGTCAGCAATAAGATATCTTCTTTTCGTTCTCTCAGCGGCGGTATGGTAATCTGGATAACATTCAATCTGTAAAACAGGTCGTCCCTGAGGAATCCCTTGGAAACAATTTCCTGAACGTTTCTTTTAGTCGCGGCGATGATGCGGATTTCAACCGGCATTTCTTTTGTGCCGCCTACGGGACGTATGTTTTTGTCCTGCAGGGAACGAAGCAATTTGGCCTGCACGTTCTGCGGTATCTCCGATATTTCGTCAAGGAAAACCGTGCCGCCTTCCGCGGACCTGAATAACCCAACGGAATCCGCGACTGCTCCCGTGAAAGCGCCTTTGACGTGGCCGAACAATTCCGATTCAAACAGGTCTTTTGGTATGGCAGGGCTGTCAATGGGCACGAAGGGTTTTTGGGCCCTGAGGCTGTGGTAGTGTATGGCCCGCGCAACGAGTTCCTTGCCGGTACCGCTCTCGCCGCAGATGAGCACGTTGCTGCCGCTTTTCGCAGCTACTTCTATCTTTTCACAGACAGTTTTTATTCCGGGGCTTTTGCCTATAATGTTGTCCATGCCGAATCTTTGCCCCAGTTCTGAACGCAATCTGACGATTTCACCCTGCAATTCATTCATTTTGAGGATATTTTTGATTACGATAAGAAGCTCATCCTTATTAAACGGTTTGGTGATGTAGTTTGCGGCGCCGAATTTCATCGCTTCCACGACGTTTTTAATTGAACCGTACCCCGTCATTATTATCACCTCAATGTTTTCATTGAACGTTTTTATCTGTTTAAGGAGTTCTATTCCGTCCATGCCTTCCATCATGAGATCCGTAAGTACGATGCCATAGATGTCTTCTTTCTTAATTGCGTTGATGGCGTCCGCTCCTGAAGCGCAGGCAACGGCGCCGTAGCCTTCTTTTTTGAGTATCTTCAGGCAGGTCTCCCTCATCGGCGCGTCATCTTCAACTATAAGTATTTTTTTTAATTCAGCCATTTAATCTTTCTCCATTAACCGGCAGTTTAATTATGAAAATAGAACCTTTGTCCGGTTCGCTCTGGACGTCAATCGTTCCGCCGTGGTCATTGACTATCTGTTTGCAGATGGGCAATCCAAGCCCGGTTCCCTTGCCAGGTTCTTTCGTGGTAAAAAAGTAATCAAATATCCTTTTCAAGTCCTCTTTTGTTATGCCTGTACCGGTGTCTTTAATGGCGATTTGTATTGCATTATCATCTTCAATATAGCCCGAAGTAATGGTTATATTGCCGCCGTCCGGCATTGCATCCATGGCATTATTCAGCAGGTTAAGGAATACCTGCTGGAGGTGGTTGACATTTGCGGAAATTTCCGGCAGTTTGTTTACAATTACGCGCGAGACGATAATTTTTCTCAACGCGAACTCGTTTTTCATTATTTGAAGCGTTTTTTCAAGCAGGAGTTCCATATCAGCCGGTTCTTTTTCATTAAAGGGCTGTCTTGAGAAATCCAAAAGATTTTGTACGATGAGTTTGCATCTGGCAATTTCGGTTTCAAGCATTTTAATGTCGCCCGGGCCGTTTTCGCCTTTCGGGCTCTTTTCTTCAAGTTCTTCTTTCAGAAGTTGCGCCTGCAGGAGTATGGTATTCAGCGGCGTATTAAGCTCGTGCGCTATGGTGGCGGAAAGCTGTCCTATCACGGACATTTTTTCCTGCTGGAACATCTGCGCCTGGAGTTGACTTTGCTCGTTGCCGAGGGCTATGATTTTTTCGCGTTGCTCTTCAAGGCTTTTTGACATCCTGTTGAAGGCGGCGGTCAGGGTCCCGACTTCGTCTTTGCTTTTAATGCTGATTTGCTGATTAAAGTCGCCCATGCTTATTTCCTGAGCGGCTGTGGTAAGCTGTCTTAACGGCCTGGTGATGAGCGTGCCTATGCTGAATGCCGTTATGGCGCCTGCTATCATGACCGCAAGAACGATGGCTATTATTATAAATGTAACCGATGATATCGCCACCTGGATTCCGTGCTCGGAAATTCCGATGTGCGTTATGCCCAATTTCCCGTTGAGGATAGGAACGGAGATGTCGCGAATCATACCCAATTCCGTATCAAGCAGAATGACGTTGTTGTCCGGGCCTGCGGCGCAGACAGCGAGCAGTTTATCGGGAAATTTCCGGTCAAACGTATGCGCCAGCACTTTGCCGTCATTGCCGACAAGAAACGCATAACTTACATCGTTATCTTTTAGTTTGATTTCATCAACAAGGCCTTGCAGTGCTATCATGTCGTCAACAAGTATCAGGTGTTCTCCCTGGGCGTTTATGCTGACGGCAAGGTTTTTCCCTTTGTTTATGTATTGCTCCCTTAAGGCGGTTGAAATTTTTTGCCGCACCATTGCCGTTATAAGGATTCCCATCAGCAGGATTAATCCGAAAAAGCAGGCGATGATTTTGATTCTTAATCCGTATTTCAGCATAAACCTATTGTTTTTTCCGGGGTTTAAATGACGCGGTAAAATCATACATCGTACGGATGGAATCATACCGGCTGTCGTCAATTTCCACGAATTTGTCTATCATAAGCATGGAAAGTATTTTTCGGCCCTCTTCTTTTTCGTGTATTCCGAGAAAAACAGTTTTGAGTTTTTCCTTCAGGACGGGGTCTATGCCTGCAGGCACCACCACCGGCGGTATGCCGAACGGCTCGGATTTGCAGATGATTTTCGTGCTTGACGTATAGACCGGATTGTTCCTGTTCTCATATTCCCATATAAGGCTGTCCACGGCCGCGCCATCAACTATTCTGTCAGCAACGGATTTTATGGAATTGTCATGGCTGTAGGTGTAAATGTATTCCCTGAAAAATGACATCGGCGTTTCATCCATGCGGGCGAGCGAGTATATGGGGAACAATGCGCCCGTGTTTGACATGGTATCGGTAAAGGCAAAAGTCTTTCCCCGGAGACCTTCAAATGAGTCTATCGGGCTGTTCTTATGCACTATTATATAGGAAAAATACTCCGGCTTGCCGAAACATACCGGCGCAACCAGCAATTCAATGCCGAAATCCTTGCTCCCTTCAACATACGGCAGGGAGCATATAAAAGCGGCATCAACCTTATTCTCCTTTAAAAGGTAATTGACCTCCGTATAGGTGTTTCTCTGTATGAGTTCTATGGGTTGGCCGAGTTCCTTCCCGATGAAATTAAACAAGTTCTCATAAAGGACAAAAGTTTTTCTGGGAGAAATCATTGCCCCTATGGCAATCCTTATTTTTTCGTTATTGCCTGTACGGGCATATTCCGCTGTTTTTCCACTGCCTGTAAGGAGGCTGATTTTTACGGCGTCTTCAGATTGTCCGCAACCGGTTACGGAAATTAACAGCGCCAATATAAACGATATGCCAGCTGTTCTCATGATAATAGTCCCCAAAAATATTTTCCGATTATAGCATAACAAATCGCTTTGTCAATTAATTTGTAATTTAGCGCAAGCGGAAGCGCACAGGGGACACGTTACGAGAATGATAGAGTGTTCGCTTTAAAACATTCTATCATCCTGCCATTCTTCCTTCTCATAACGAAGGAGGAAAAATGAAAAATGAAGAAGGAAGAACGAACGTCCGTGGCCCGTTTAAACGGGAACCGGGACCCGAGAACCGGGACCCGGCACCCGGATCTCGAACAACGTCCTTCATTCTTCCTTTTTCCTTCTTCCTCCTCAGTTCATGCGCTTCCTGCGAACCGCAGTGATCCAGCGAATACAGCGATACTGCGAACTATAGCGGTCCTGCGGAGCCTACTTTCGTCCGTTATTCTTAATCTCACTTTTAATTCATAATTATTCTTTGTCCGCCAGCTACCGCAACCAGCACGGTTTTCCGTCCGCAAAAACGGTTTTCCGCCCATAAAAGCCCAATTCCAGCCCAATCTCTCATTAAAACCGTATTTCAACGCTTTTCTGAACGGCACATTTTTTGCATATCTACAGATATTCTATTAGACCTGTAAAACAACATTTTAGGAGGTTTTATGAATCCTTTATGCAACGGCTTTTTGCATGCCTTAGCAATTGGGGGCATACTCGTTCTGGGAAATTTCGGGTGTGCTAACAAGGATGAAGGCACCAACGATGTTTTAGGGGGAGAGACGACATCAGTTGCAGAAGAGATCGTCATTCCGGACAATCTCAAAAGCATCAACATCACACAGTTCCATTCCAGTATTTCTTCTTCAACAGACCCTGGACTATGCGTTTCGTGCCACGGTGATATGACCGACAAGACCACGCTGAACAGTGACTACAAAGAGTATCACAGTTTCAAGCACGCTATTCTTGATTGGAAATGCACGGATTGCCACAACCAGCCGGTTGACCTTGTTGAATATTCAGGCGCGAACCTGATGAAACAGGTCAATGTACAGCAGGTATGTTACAGCTGTCACGGGCCGGAAAAAGGCGCTACCCAACTGTATAAATAACACTCAACCAAAAAAAAGAAGGAGAAATATTATGTTTGATTCAAAAGTAAACAGGAGAGATTTCATCAAAACATCTACCGCGCTTGCGGCGGCCGCAGGCGTTGCCGTTGCGGGCTTTAAGATGAACAGCGCCCTTGCCGCCGAAGACAAAATGTATCCCGATCCGCTTCCCACGGACAGCGGCGTAAAAATAATACGCTCCGCCTGCATGATGTGCAACGCCGGATGCGGAATCCAGGTAAAAGTAAAAGACGGCGTCGCGCTGAAAATAGAAGGCAATCCCTATTGCCCGCATACAAACGACTACGACGCCGCAGGCAGTGAAGTAGTTGCCTCGGACATCACGGACCCTGACAAATACCCCGGCAGGATCTGCGGCAGGGGCAATTCCGGACTCATGACCCTCTACGACCAGTACCGCGTAAAACAACCTCTCAAGAGAACAGGCCCGCGCGGAACAGGCCAGTGGCAGGCGATTTCATGGGCCCAGGCAATAGATGAAATCGTAAACGGAGGCACCCTGCCGGAAGGAAGTTTTGAAGGATTACTTTCCATCAGAGGCACCCCGGATTCATCCGGAAGGGCCCAGGACAAAATGACTTCAAGCGATACTAACTACGCGGATGAGGCCAAAAGCAGTGACGCGTCAAATTTCGGTTTCAAGGCAAACCAGTATGTCTGGATACGCGGAAGAGACCAGATTGCAAATTTAACAAAGAGATTCAATGATTCTTACGGCACAAAAAACCATATAGAACACTCTTCTCTATGCAACAGCTGTTTCGCATCACAGATGAAATTTACATTTCCCGGACCCAAAGAAGCCAAATATGATTATTTCAGAACTGAACTTGACAATGTGGAGTATCTTATCGTATTCGGCAGCAACCCGCTTGAAGCCAATGTAGGCACGCCTTATTGGGCGAGAAAACTTACAGACTTCAAGGCAAGAGGCGGCATGCTCATCGTGGTAGACCCGTTCTTCACCCATACCGCGTCCAAGGCCGACAGATGGATTCCGATTAAACCCGGCACCGACGCCGCGATGATTTTCGGCATGATGAGATGGATGCTTGACAACGGCAGGATACTTACGGATTACATCGCAAGGCCGAATGAAGCCGCGGCACTGGCAGGCGGATACCTGAACTGGACGGATTCCAGTTTTCTCGTGGAAATCAATGCCGAAGGCGAAGCCGAAAAATATATGACCGCAACTGATGCCGGCGCGGATCTGACCGGCACCGCTTCCACCACACTCTCAGCAGACATCGCTTCAACCGATACAACAATCCCGGTTGCAAGCACGGCCGGTTTTGCCGGTAAAGGCGTAATAAAAATAGGTACTGAAGCGATTTACTACGGCTCAACGGATGCCACCAACTTTTTATCCTGCAAACGCGCCGCAATGAACACTTCGGCCGCGACAGGCACTTCCGGCGCAACCGTATTTACGCCCTATGTCGTAAGGACAACCGCAGGTACGATAGTCCCCTACGGCGACGAAACCGGTACAGCGGAACTTGAATGGACAGGCACCGTAAACGGCATAACTTGTTCAACGGTTTACAGCCTGCTCAAGGAAGAAATTGAAAGCAAGACCCTTGCGGAATGGGCGGCAATCTGCGAAGTTGACCAGAATGTAATCGCAACCGTTACCGACCAGTTCAGCTCAGGCTCATATAAATCATGCGCCGAAGGATACAGAGGCTTATTCGCCCATCCTAATGGTTTTTACGGGTTTGGCGCCCTGCACGCCCTTAACATCTTCGCAGGCAGAGTTGACAAGAAAGGCGGATATTGCCGTCCTAAGAGATACGGTTCAAAGGAACCTTCAAGGCCGGTTTCCTCCGGATTGACCAGCGGTACAAGAATTGACCGCGCAGGTTCAAAATATGAAGGCACGACTGAAGAACCCACAAGACAATGGTATTATATTGCAAATGTGGTTTCCCAGGAGGCTATTCCGAGTTCAGCAATTGGATACCCATACAATGTAAAAGCGCTTTTCTTGTATTGTTTCAATCCGCTTTACAATGTACCGAATTCAGAAGCGCAAAAAGCCGCTATGCTTTCCAAAAATTCGCTGACAGGAACGTACTCCATACCGTTCGCGTTTACTTCCACTATATTCATGGATGAAACGGCCGCGCACTGCGATTACATCCTGCCAGATACAACGTATCTGGAAAGATTTTCAACGCCGTTCACCAGCTATGCAACCTTGAAAACCAAGGCAGGCACCGTCAGGCAACCTGTAATCGGTTTATATAAGGAAATAACCGTAGATGGTGTTTCAGCGAGAATTTACGTCCCTGACGGAAGCAATTTAAACGGCGACACTTTCGCTGACGCGGATGAACTGCTCAGCAACTGGACAGGCCCGATGCCATACGATGAATTACTCATACAGATGGCAAACAAGATGGGCATTCCCAATTTCGGTCTTGACGGCATGGGTTCAGGCAAACCGCTTTATACTGCCTATCAGTTCTGGGATGAATCGTTCAAAAAAGGCGATTTTGCAAGCGGCCTGGGAGATGAAGGCGCCAGCGGCGCTCCCGGAGACAGCGCCCAGGACTACATGGTCATGGGCGGCAAATGGCAGGACCCGGCGGAAATTGAAGATATCTCCAACCCCGGCTGGGCCAAAAACAAATACAACGACCTTATCTGCCTGTTCTGGGAAAAAGTAGCAAGCGCCAAGAATTACCTGATAGCAGGCCATCCGCATTACAAAGGACATGCGATATGGACCGAAGCAGGCGTAGGCATGGATGGGGAATCGCTTGCTAACGCAGGTTATCCCTTCTTGTTATCAACTTATAAACGCGCATGGCATACGCAGTCGCGTTCCACAAGCAACAAATGGCTACTGGAAATACAAAAAGAAGGATTCGTCAACCTGAATTCAAGTGACGCATCATCGCTGGGAGTTGTTACAGGCGATATGGTGGCTATCAGCTCGCCTAACGGCAATTCCGTAAACGGCAAGGTAAAAGTAATTGAAGGCCTAAGGCCCGGCGTAGTGATGGTTGACCACCATTTCGGGCGCGAATGGTTCGGTTCCCAGCCGTATTACGTCAACGGCGTACCTTCAGGTTTCAATACGTCAATAGGAGGCGGCGCCAAAAACAATGCTGTTCAGGCCTCCGATACCCATGAAACCGATACATGCGTTACCGAACCTATTTCCGGCCAGGCTTGTTTCTATATAAGCCCGGTCAATGTCGTAAAATTGTAATTGCTTTTGGAGACAAAAATATATGACACAATTAGGTTTTAAAATAGACTTGTCCCGCTGTGTCGGCTGCCGCGCCTGCGCCGTTGCCTGCAAAGCGGAATTGAACACCCCTGACGGCGTTGCTTACAGGCGCGTGGTTGATCAGACAAGCGGTTCTTTCCCTGAGCAGAAAAAGATATTCGTTACAATGGCCTGCTTCCATTGCGATGAACCGGCCTGCCTGAAGGCCTGCCCGGTCAATGCTATTTCCAAAGACCAAAACTTCGGAATAGTCCTTATTGACCAGAACCTCTGCATCGGCTGTAAATACTGCCGCGCGGCCTGCCCTTACGGCGCGCCTAAATTCAACAAAATGACCAAGAAAATGGAAAAATGCACGCTCTGCGTCCACAGAACGCTGAATTCCGACAGGACCGCCCTTACAGGACTCAAACCGTCCTGCGTACAGACATGCATCGGCAAGGCTTTAGATTTCGTTGAAAATCCCGAAAACAGCGGAACACCTCCGGGTAACTTCTCGGATAGAAACATGACTTTCCCCTCAGTTAATTTTGAGTGGGATTACATGACTCCATGGTAGAATCCAAAAAATGAGTTTATTGGCCGTGCGCCCGCGTGTGTGCGGCCAATGGACTTTTTTGACATAATAAAGAAGCCAAATGTTTCAAATAGATTACAATTCGATTGCACCAAAAGAACTCTGCAGTTTCAGGGCGTCAATGTATGGCTTTCTCGCGGCGTGCTACTTAAGGCCGCCGGATGAAAACATCATAATCGCCTATAACGCTATTTTATCGGCTGTTGAAGGCCTCAAACCGGTTGAAATGTCCGATAAAGCATCTCTCACGCAGGAATTCCATGACTTGTTCAAGGTGCCTTTAAGCAAATTCACAACGCCCTATGAATCCGCGTTTCTCTCCGATAATTCCCCTTCAATTACAGGTGTCATAAGACAGTCATTGCGGAAAATATACGCGGCCGTGGAATTCACCATGCCCCCGGAATTCCATGAAATGCCCGACTATATAGGCATTGAGCTGTCTTTCATGCACCTGCTGTGCGCTGTTGAAAAAAGCGCCGTAGAAAACGGCCGGACAGGCCCTGCGGAGATTTGCAGAAACAACCAGAAAAGGTTCCTCCGGGAACATCTGCGCAAATGGTCCGAAATGTTAACTGAAAAGGTAAAGGCAAATTCTGCCGCCGGTTTCTATGCCGGCGTTGCCGATATAACACAACATTTTATTGCATTAGAAGCGAAATAATATTATCATATCACGGCATCCATTCTACGGATACGCAAGGTTTTGCCTTGCCGCTCAGATACATTTTTACTTAAAACACTGATGGTAAATCTTAATACATTGAAAAAAATCGCGCAAATATGCGGTTCCGCAAAACCCGAAACAAATTCCGCCCTGTGCGTGAAAAACAAATCTCCCCGCGTAAGATGCGGCTTTTGCGCGACGTCTTGCCCGCATAAGGCGGTCAAATTCAAAAAACCGTCGCCTGATGACCGCGCAAAGCACAATTGCACGCATTATAAAATAGAAATCACCGATGACTGTACGGATTGCGGGTTCTGCACCGCCGCATGCCCTGCAGGAGCATTGTCCAATGCGTCCGCCACGTTCCCGCCCCTGAAATCGCCTTTGCCTGAAACGCTTTTAGTGCACTGCAGGAATTGCCATGCCGAATTCCAAAACCGTACGGATGCTATAGAAGTCTTCTGCCCGGGCAGGATTGATGAAAACGATATCCTTGCCATAGTGCTTGCCGGTACGCGTAATTTCAACGTTTTTATAGGTAAATGCGAAAATTGCAGTTACTGGCGCAGTATAGGCATTTTCTCCGAAAAGGCGTTCTTTGCCGCTTCTATCGCAAGGCAATTCGGAATAGAAGTGCGGACGATATTTGACACCGAATTTGAAAAACCGAAGGTAAACGCCAAGCCGGAATCTGCCGGACAGGCGACGTCAAAAGAAATAGACAGGCGGAATTTCCTGGGCGAACTGAAAAACAAGGCATTCAATTCAACGGCCAAACTCGCAATAGATTTCCTGAGAGAAAAAGCCGCGTTGAAAATACAAAAAGATAATACAAAAAGAAAACGTTTCCTGAACATCCTAGCGGTCTTCGCAACAAGATACGCGCACCTGAGATTGGAAAAGGTGGTTTTTGAACGCAAAACCAACCTTGACTTCATAGGGTTTCCTGAAATATCCGTCGCCTGCACCGGGTGCGACGTGTGTGTCAAGCTTTGCCCGACCGGCGCACTCCAATGCCGGTATTCGGGAAATGACAAATCCATTCATCTGGACGCCAGAACATGCATAGCCTGCGGCATATGTGAAACTTTCTGCAGATACAAGGCCGTAACAGTTCAAAAGGAAGGCGCAATAGAATTCATTAATCTGAACTGCGGCAGGCCGCAAATACAGGCGCTCATTTCTTTATTCAACATAAAATGCCAGGCTTGCGGCATGGAGTTCTACGCAACAGCCAAAGACGCCAAATGCATATTCTGTTAACTGCTTAAACAGACGCCTTTTTAACAACAGATTAATCAGATCGCGCAGATTAACACACATTCGTTCTGCTCAGTGCAGGCAAGATAACGACGACGTATTCCTGTCAATCCTGCCCATCCGATGTGAATTCCGTTGTCGTGTCACGGAAACCACAAGATTACACAAGATTACGACGACATTTCGCCGGTATTCGTGTGCATTTGTGTGCATTCGTGGCTAATCAGATATCCGAGACCCGGGATCCGAGGTACGGCGGCCGGATCTCGGGCAACGTCCTGCATTCTTCATTTTTCCTTCTTCACACTTCGTACGTGACTCTGGACTCACAGATCTATTTGCGCCCTTTGCAAAGCGCCGCTGTAATCTATATATACGGTTTTGATTTCAGTATAGATGTCAAATACCGCAGTACCCGCCTCTCTGTGTCCGTTACCGCTGTTTTTATACCCGCCAAATGGAAGGTGATTTTCCGCCCCTATAGTGGAGCTGTTTACATATATTATGCCGCAATCAATATTTTCTATCGCGGAAAAGGCCTTGTTTATATTGGTTGTAAATATTGAAGACGACAGGCCGTAACTCGTATTATTAGCTGTGGCTATGGCTTCATCCAGGCTGTTAACTGTCAGTATGCTTACGACGGGACCGAAAATTTCTTCCCTGGCTATACGCATTTCAGGAGTTACGCCGTCAAACACGGTCGGTTCAAAAAAGAATCCGTTTTTACAGTTGCCTTTTGTATAGGACTTGCCGCCGCAAAGCAGTTCAGCTCCTTCGTCAAGTCCAGCCTGCACGTACCCGGCAACCGATTTTCTGCGCGCCTCGTTGACAAGCGGGCCCATATCAACGCCCTTTTCAAGGCCGGTGCCTATTTTTAATCCGAAAACGCTTTCAAAAAATTTCCTGAGAAATCCTTTTTTAATATCCTTATGAAGTATAAGCCTGCTTGTTGCCGTGCATCTCTGGCCTGAGGTGGCAAAAGCGCCCCATACCGCGGCTTTTACCGCGAGCGGCATGTCCGCATCGTCCATCACAATCTGCGCGTTTTTGCCGCCAAGTTCAAGAGAAACCCTTTTCAGAGACTTTCCGCACGAGGCGGCGATATTGCGTCCGACTTCCGTTGAACCGGTGAATGAAATGAGGTTGACATCCTTGTGTTCTATCAGCGGATTGCCGGTTTCACTGCCCGAACCATGGACGAGGTTGACTACGCCTGCCGGCACGCCTGATTCTTCAAGTATTTTTACGAATTCGGCCGCGCATAGCGGTGTATCGCTGGCGGATTTGAATACCACGGTATTGCCGCTGAGGATTGCGGGAAAAATCTTCCATGACGGGATTGCGACTGGGAAATTCCACGGCGTTATGACGGCGCAGACGCCGATAGGCGCCCTGACGGTCATGGCGGATTTATTCGCTAATTCCGACGGAGTAGTGATTCCGAAAAGCCGCCTGCCTTCCCCTGCGCAGTAGAACGCTGTGTCTATCGCCTCTTGCACGTCGCCGCGGGCTTCCGTCAAAACCTTACCCATTTCCAATGTGATGGTTTTGGCAAGTTCTTCTTTCCGCTCAATGAGGAGTTTGCCGGCCTTATAAAGGATTTCGCCGCGTTTCGGGGCGGGCATTTTACGCCAGGACGCAAAGGCCTTTTTGGCCGCGGAAGCCGCCTCATCAACGTCATCGGGACCGGAACTCGGGAATTCTCCGACAATCTCCTGCGTTGCGGGGTTGATGTCATTAAAAAACCTGCCGGTTGATGCGCTTATCCATTTGCCGTTTATGTAATTCAAGTATTTTGCCATTATGGACTCCTTTCGTAAACTATACTATACGGGATCTGCGATCTGGGATCTGAGATCCGAGTAGCGATGCGAAAAACTTAGAAGTTAAGGGCTTAGACTATAAAGCAACATGGCCTCCCCCTCGGCAAACTCGGGGCGCAAGCGCAACCAAAACCGCGAAATACGATAATTAACCACTGAACACACCGAAAACACTGAAAACATAAATTTAGCGTCTCCCCCTCCCTTGATGGGAGGGGGTATAAGGGGAGGGTGATACAGCTTTTATCACCCCCACCTTGTCCCTCCCCCATCCTATGGGGAGAAGATTCGTACTTCGTGTCCTCGTGGCTAAAAACGTTCGTTTTATATTCTATGCTTTTTACGCACTTGTCCTGAGCCGAGCCTAAGGAAAAGTTGAGGACTTAGACTCTAATAGTCTTTATATAAAGATTTGACAATAATGTCAAGTGTCAATTTACAACACAATATGAAGAATGACGGACAAACGTTCACGACGGACATCAGACTCCTGATGACTTAGGACTCGTCTTTCACTCTTCACTTCCCAACAGGCGCATCCGGCACGAATAACGATACCCCGAACCTGCCCTTCCCGAATTCCGCTATATTATTCTGAGTTTTAGCTGAAGTGATGAATTCAGCAAAGGCCTTTGCGCCGGCTGAATTTATTCCTTTAAATCTTTCAGGGTTTATTGTAATCACATGGTAAACATTCAATAAAGACGTATCGTTTTTTAAGAAAACTGAAAGCGCCAGTTTGTCTTTGAATGCCAGAAAAGTCGCGTTGTCCGTCAAGGTATATCCGAATTTCTCGGACGCGATCATAAGCGTACTGCCCATGCCCTGGCCTGTTTCCAGATAATATTCCCCGGGCTCGGGTGCAATGCCTGCGGACTTCCAAATGCCGAGCTCCTTGGAATGCGTGCCGGACTTGTCTCCCCGCGAAACAAAAACAGACTTTGACGAATTGATTTTTTTAAATGCCTCAACGGCGTTTGCGCATGCGCTTATGCCAGCGGGATCTCCAGACGGGCCGGCTATCATAAATATATTGTGCATGACTATCCGTCTGTCAGCTCCAAAACCCTCTGCCATAAAATTCTTCTCTTCTGCGGGAGAGTGCACCAGCAGTACGTCAGCCTCGCCGCGCCTGCCCATGGCCATCGCCTGGCCGGAACCAACCGCGATAGTTTTTACCGCATATCCGCTCTGTTTTTCAAATTCCGGAATAAGCACGTCAAGCAGTCCTGAATCCTGCGTGCTCGTGGTAGTGGCCAGAACGAGCTCATTTTGGGCATTGCCTCCGCACGAAGACATAAATGCAATTATTGCTATCACTGCTATTATAATTGATTTTCTCATAATGCTTTTTTATCCTTGAAAAGTTCTTCTAAAACTTAACCGTAAACAACATGCTCAATTGATTGTTTTCCGGTTCTTCCGCTCCGGCGGGAACGTCTTCGGAATTCATGGTGAATTCGGTTTTAACGTGCACGTTATCCGTCAGGCGATACCCTATGCCGAACGACAGGCGGGTATAGCTGTTCGCGGTAACGCCATTTATGGAATCAAAAACAGAGCTCTCGTCAAAACCCGAGAAACTGTAACGTACGGCCGTATAGATCTTCGGAGCAGGATTGTAAACGCCTTCAATAAAAAAGTATTTGCCTTTGCGGTCCGCAATGTCAACAATAGGAGCAAGCTTGTCAGAACCGCTGTCGTCAAAAATACCGTATCCGAAACGGAAGAATGCCTTGCTGTCTGAATACGCCGGCGGACCGGGTTCAAGCCGTTTTTCCTTGCCTGGAGATATGTCGTATCTGATGTCAAATTCCATTATAGACCTGCTCCATTCCGTCGCATTCGCCGGAACTGCGGTAAGTGCGGAATAAGATACTTCCGCGCCGGAACTTCCGAGGTCGCCGGAATTATAATATGTAGCAGATAAATAAAGCGAATTGATCGGATTCACCCCTATTTTCAGGCCAAGCGCCTTTGCCTGTTCATTATCGGCGCCGGTTCCCTTGTTGCCGTTTGACAGCGTCAATGACCATTTCAACGGAATACCGGTTTTTTCCGCAGGCAGGCTCTGAAAAAGCATAAAAGCCTCGTCATCACCGCTTACGATACCCGCGGAATTGAAAACCAGCGCGCCTTCTACCGGATTATTTCCGAAAGTTTCCTCCCCAACATCAAGCTTAAATCGCCCCAGCCTGACCGTAGGATTGAAAAAACTATCCTTAAAAGCATCAGATATCGCCGGAAACATGTTTGCATATTCCAAATACAGGAAATCCACGGAATTGAATGCCGCGTTATTGAGGTTCAGGCGGCTGACGACTTTTACATCAGGAGATACGGACCAGTTAACCCGCAGTTTCACGTCCGGCATCTGAAAGGAACCGTCAGGAAACGAACCGTCATTGCCTGAGTCCATATATCCCGCGGCGAAACGCGAACCCTTAAAATCAATAACGGGTTTGAATTCCTCCTGCCCATACGCGCGCATCAAGCAACCGCAGGACAGGACAATAGCCGCAGAAAGAACTGCCGCCTTGAGAATTTTTCTTTCGCCGCCGCGCAATCTCCGCACCGCATCCATGAACCAACCTCCAATATGCATAAATGTTCAATCTGCACCATTATACATATTGAAATAATTTTGTCAAGGAAAACAACTGCAACGGAGCAACCCGTCAGTGAACGGGCAAACACGGACTACGGACGTTTTTAAACAGGGACTTTACGAGACTTTTATGAGACACGACGACTTTCTTACAAAGACGCCACGAGACTACGACGACAACTTCTTTCAGAGTAACCGTCGTCAGTCTCTTAAAGTCTCATCCAGTCCCTTTTACTACGGAGAGCATAATATACTTGACATTTGAAGGTAGCCGCAGGCTTTAGCCTGCGCTTAGAATCCAGTATTACAGCGCAACCTAAAGGTTGCGGCTACCTTAGCGCTGGCTATAAATGCCAAGTATATTATGCTCC
>JACRIJ010000118.1 GCA_016220095.1 Planctomycetota bacterium
GTACGTCTTAACGACTACGACTATTTAACCGCCAAGCCCGCCAAGTACGCTAAGACGATTACAAGTAAACGTCTCGTCTTTGCGAGCTTTGCGTCTTTGCGGTTTATTCCGTTCGGCGTATGTCATAACGACTACGACTATTTAACCGCCAAGCCCGCCAAGTACGCTAAGACGATTACAAGTAAACGTCTCGTCTTTGCGAGCTTTGCGTCTTTGCGGTTTATTCCGTTCGGCGTATGTCCTAACGACTACGACTATTTAACCGCCAAGCCTGCTAAGACGGTTACAAATATAAGTCGTCTTTGCGAACTTTGCGACCTTTGCGATCTCTGCGGTTTATTCCGTTCGGCGTACGTCTTGACGACTACGACTATTTAACCGCTAAGCCCGCTAAGTGCGGCTAAATAGCAATCGCGTATTAGGCAACGAATCCCGGATTTGATTATTGCGAGGCGCAACGATCCTGAGAGCACAGCGATCTTGCGTCTCATGCGAGACATATTTGCTCCCTGTACTAATCCCGTTTTATCGGGATTGGTACGGGAGAGCCGAGTTTTCTAATTTCCAATTTGATATTTTCAATTTACAATAACAGAGTACGCCGCACGTTTAACCGCAAAGCTCGCTAAGTACGCTAAGACGGTTTACGAACGTTTTTTAGCCACGAATGAACACTAATGCGCACGAATATCGCTTAGTTTCAATTATTTTGTGACTGAATGGCTTGATGATTTCATCCTTTATTTTGCATTCCGCGAATGGCCACTTTGTTCTGATACCCTCTGTTTTGTCTTCATTCCGTCCTTCATACTTCGTTAAGGGTTAGGATTAAGGATTGAGCTACTCGTCGTCCCGCCCTCCATTCTTCATTTTTCATTCTTCATATTTCGTTAAGGGTGAGGATTAAGGATTGAGCTACTCGTCGTCCCGTCCTTCATTCTTCATTTTTCATTCTTCATACTTCGTATTGGTGGCGCTTGACTTTTTTCCCGGGATTGGCCTTGGCCTTGACTGCGGCGCCAAGTGCCGGCAGGTAGATGTTGAATGTCGTACCTTTACCGGGTTCTGAATAGACATCGCTCCAGCCGTCGTGTTGTTTTACGATGCCGTAAACCACTGACAGCCCCAGGCCGGTGCCTTTGCCAAGGCCTTTGGTTGTAAAGAACGGTTCAAAGAGGTGTTTTTTGACATCATCACTCATGCCCGTGCCGGTGTCCCGGATGGAAAGTCGTACAAAGTTCCCGGTTCTTGCTTCAGGGTTGGTTTGGCAGTATGCCAGATTAACGAAGATATTTTCGGTTTTTATTGTAAGGGTGCCGCCTTTGGGCATGGCATCGCGGGCGTTGACCGAGAGATTCATCAGTATCTGTTCCACCTGGCCGATGTCGGCGTTAACGAACTTCAAGGCAGGGGCTAAGACAAAATTTACCCCGATATCTTTGCCGATGACTCTTGTGAGTAGCTTTTCCATATTGTTGATAAGAATATTGACATTCAAGCGGGTTTTCTGGAGCACCTGCTTGCGGCTGAATGCCAGGAGTTGCCGTGTGAGCGTTGCGGAATGTTCGGAGGCCTTTTTTATAGTCGCAATGCCTTCCCTCATAGGGTCATCGGGTTTAAGACCTTCCAGCATCAATGTACTGTAGCCGTCAATTACGGTCAGGGCGTTGTTGAAATCATGCGCGATACTTCCCACAAGCCGGCCGATGGCCTCCATTTTCTGGGCATGGAGAAGCTGGGATTCCAATTTTTTGCGTTCGGTGATGTCTTTATCCACGCCGCGGTAGCCTTTGAGATTTCCCTTTTCGTCCAGGATAGGCACGCCGTTGGTAAGCAGGCATATTCTTTCGCCGTTTTTCTTGATATTCCAATTTTCCAGGTCATGAATAGGCGCCTTATTTGCCGCGATTTCAGAGAATATAGCCGCTACTCTTTTTGCTTCATCCGGCGGCATAAAATCAAACGGCGTTTTGCCGATGATATCTTCACGGGCCGGTCCGAAAAATTCAAAGCCTTTATGCGAGCTGTAGGTATAGACGCCGTTTTCATCCACCTCCCATATCCAATCTGCCATGCTGAACGTGATATCCTTCAGCCGTTTTTCGCTTTCAGTTAATGCTTCCTTCATTTTCCTGTGTTCGGTGATGTCCCGGAAGAAACCCACATTGCATATTTTATTATCAATGGAAAGGGAGACAGAATTTATATCCGCGTAGAAAATTGTCCCGTCTTTACGAAGGCACGGGATATTTTCGGCCAGTTTCTTTTTTCCAAGGGCTTGGGCGTTGAATTCGGCTATGACTGTCGGGAGGGCGTTTTTCGGGTGAATGTCTTTTACCCTCATCATTCGTAATTGTTCTTCCGTATATCCGAACATTTTGCATATAGAGGTGTTTGCGTATTTGAATTTTTTTGTTTCAATATCTGCGATTAGTATGCCGTCGGCGCTTGTCTGAAAAAGCGTGCGGTATCTTGTCTCCGATTCCTGCAGTGCCTTTTCGGCTTGCAAACGCTTCGTAACTATTGTGGCGACCCCGATAACCCCGTTTACCCTGCCGTTTGCGCCGTAGTAAGGGACGAATTGGTTATCAAAGTAAACGTTCCTTAATTGCGTGATGCCCGTCAATGTTTCGCCGGTGAGCACGCGCGAAATAACTTCACGTCCGGTGATTGTTTTGCCGTTGGGTTGGATTACGGGCAGAGTCGCGAAGAGATCCAGCGCTGACACGCCGACATTATCGCCGGGTTTCAGATTTACCTGTTCCAGGCTCTTGCCGTCGGAGAGTGTAAAAACTCCCTTGGTATCTATGGCAAATATTGTAATAGGGGCGTTGTTCAATACTGTCCGCAGGAGTTCCTCGCTTTTCCTGCGCGCATCATCGGTTTTTTTGCACTCAATGCATGAGGCGGGTTGTGCCTTGGGATGCGGCCTGTGTTTCGGCGGATGTTTAATCACGGTAGGAATTCCTTTTAAAATAAAACAGTTGTTTATAGTCCTTACAGAATATGTTAATTTATGTTTGACAAATGTACTGCAATTCCCATTGAAAGTCAAGGTATTTTGGAATGACGGGAGAAATCGTTTTTACATATAAATAACCTGTTATCCTGGCATTTTGCTGACGCCTTACCTGCGAACTGAAAAAATGCTTGACAATGTTTTACGAAGTTATATAATAATTTGACTTTTCATTGTAATTTGATATTATTAAGTTAAGCAAAAGGAAGAATGGTTGAAAGCAGAAAGGTGATAGTTGACCGAATTTGTCAAGAACTTTGAATACGTTTAAGAGTATACGGCGTTTAGTCAACTATCTACTGTCAATTTTCAAATGCTCTGCGATTTTTAGCAGAGCGAAAAATCGCGCGGGCGTAGCTCAGATGGTAGAGCATCGCGATTGCCAAGCAATCGGGATTTTCGAGAGTTTAGTAGCCATTATAAAAGTAGCAGAGATGTTTTGGACATACATATTAAGAAGTAAAATAACCGGTTGTTACTATATAGGACATACCGTTAATTTAGAACAGCGCTTGGAAGATCACAATTTGGGCAGAGCTGGATGGACAAGAAGCCAAAGGCCATGGGAATTAGTTTATAAAGAATTCTATAACACGCGAAAAGCGGCAATTAAACGCGAGAAATACCTGAAAAGCCAAAAAAATCGGAAGTTTTTAGAACGAATGATAGATATGAAAGATAGTGAAATTGACTAAAAATTGACTTTTAATATTATATTGTTAATATATATTTAGATGGCAAAAAAATGCGGGCGTAGCTCAGCTGGTAGAGCACAACGTTGCCAACGTTGTTGTCGCGAGTTCGAACCTCGTCGCCCGCTCTTACTCCCACTTATGAGCGAAGCGAATTAGTGGGAGTTAGACCCTGAGCGGAACGAAGTAAAGCGAAGGGTCTTACGACTTGAGCGCAAGCGAAGGGTATAGAATGCCTATTAAAACAAGAAAACATATCATGTGGTTCGTATACATCCTCCGTTGCCGCGACAATTCCCTTTACACGGGAATTACCACCGACCTCGACAAGAGATTGGCACGACACAACACGGGGCAAGGTGCCAAATATACTGCATCGCGAATACCCGTCAAAATAGTCTATTATGAGGAACACCCTGACAAGTCATCTGCAATTGCACGTGAACATAGCTTAAAAGGTTTAACCAAGGCCAAAAAGGAAGAACTTGTCGCGAGTTCCCTTGTAAATAAAATTGATTTTTTATACTACAGCAAAGAAAAAATCTCATAAATCCGCCATAAGGGCGCATATTCGCGCGTTTCATGGCTGTTCTGGGATATTGTTTCACACGTTCTCAGTAAAGGGTGGAAAGAAAAAATGGCACTTGTTTTAAAATCCCAACAATCACTGTAGAGCCACCAGATCTGGTGGCTCTACAAAACGCCGCGAGGAACTTAAAATCCACCCTTTACTGGCGCCTTACCGAAATCTTTATTTTACTTGACTTAGCCATGGTTTTCTCTATAATAATCGTAAAGAACAGTAAAATAGATTCCTGATATGACGAATTCCATAGTAGCAAATCTCATTCAAAAAGAATTGTTATAGGAGGTGTATAATAATGGCAAAACAGAACTGCTGGGAATTTAAGAAATGCGGCAGAGAACCGGGGGGAGCAAAGGTGTCTGAACTTGGCGTATGTCCTGCGACAACTGATGCCTCTGCTGACGGATTAAATGGAGGAAAAAACGGAGGGAGAATCTGCTGGGCCATCGCAGGCACACTTTGCGGTGGTAAAGTTCAAGGCACATTTCCTCAAAAACACATTTCCTGCCTGATATGTGATTTTTTCAAGAAAACTAAAGAAGATGAAGGAGCGGCATTCCTCATGTTAAAACCAGGCCAGGAATATAAACTCCATGAATGACGAAAGGATACGCTTATGAACTCAGAATTTACCTATGATAAACTTCTGGGAAAGGTGCAAGAGTATAAAAAGAAGGACGAAAATTTCTATGCCATAGTTAAGCAGGTGGAAAAACACTTTGCCAATCTTGTTACAAACGAATTAGAACTCCAGAAAATTAACGAGGTATTACATGCCGAACTCCTGAAAAAAGTCAAGGAAATGGAAGCACAGGAAGACAACTTGCGTTCTGTAATTCAGCAGACGGAAGGTCTCTATCTCCAGATTGCTCAAAGCCAAACGGAAATTGAAAAGAGGAGCAAGCAATTAGAAGAGAAATCTAAAGAACTGCAAAAGGCAAAAGAGGTGGCAGAGTCGGCTACCATGGCAAAGAGTGAGTTTCTTGCTACTATGAGCCATGAAATCAGGACGCCGATGAATGCCATCATCGGAATGGCTGATTTGCTCTGGGAGACCCAGTTAACCTCTGAACAACGGCAGTATGTCCAGGTATTCAAGTCAGCCGGTGAAAATCTACTCGGGATTATCAACGATATCCTTGATATTTCAAAGGTTGAGTCAGGTCACCTTACGCTTGAATCCATTGATTTTAATTTGAGTGAACTTTTGGAAAAGGTGTGCGAGGTAATGGCGGTCAGGGCACATGAGAAGGGGCTTGAACTGGCGTGTCATGTTGCCTCGGACGTTCCTGTTGATTTAGTGGGCGACCCGCTCAGGTTGAGACAGATTGTAACAAATTTAATTGGGAATGCACTGAAGTTTACCGAAAAGGGCGAGGTGGCTGTCAGAATAAAAAAGCAGGGTGAAAAGGACGGGGCAGTTGAACTGCTATTTTCCATAACAGATACCGGTATTGGCATACCCCCTGAAAAAGTCAATTCCTTGTTTCAGAAATTTACCCAGGTTGATTCTTCCACTACCCGCAAATATGGCGGAACCGGGCTCGGGTTAAGCATATCTAAGAAGTTGGTGGAACTGATGGGAGGACGCATCTGGATTGAAAGCAAGTTAGGCGAGGGGAGTACCTTCTACTTTATCATAAGAGTACCGGTTCAATCTGAACCCAGAAAAAAGCCTCAACTTCTTGTATCTGATATAAAAGGTTTAAGGATCCTTGTGGTGGATGATAACGCAACGAACAGGTTTATACTGAGGGAAATGCTCTCAGCCTGGGGCGCTATTGTTACAGAGGCAGATGGAGGTGAATCTGCCCTTTTGGAACTCAAGAAAGCAAAGGAATCAGGTAATCTATTTAAATTAGTTTTACTTGACTGCCGTATGCCGGGGATGGATGGGTTTGAGGTGGCTGAACAAATTAAAAATGACCCGGGCCTTGCCGGCAGTATGACCTTGATGATGCTTACCTCTGATAACCGAGAGGGACATACGCTTAGGGCAAAGGAATTCGGGATAACAAGATACCTGGTTAAACCACTTAAACGTTCGGAACTACGCGATGAGATAACATCATCCCTTGGAGAAGTAAAGGCTGATGTTGAGAGACGGGCAATAACACCCGTATCTGCCGAAGGTCTCTCTCCTTTGAATATACTTCTTGTTGAGGATTCAAGTGACAATAGACTTCTTATCCAGTCATACCTGAAGAAGACCCCGTATAAGATAGATATAGCTGAAAATGGTCAGATAGCGGTTGATAAATTTACATCAAGTAAATATGATATAGTATTTATGGATATGCAGATGCCGGTGATGGATGGCTGTACTGCGACGAGGGAAATCAGGAAATGGGAAAGTGAGAAGGGGGTAGAATCTACCCCGATTATTGCTCTTACGGCGTATGCCCTCAAGGAGGAGTTTCAAAAGAGTCTTGATGCCGGGTGTAATACCCATCTTACAAAACCTATAAAGAAGGTAATATTGATGGAGACCATCCAGGAATACGCTAATAGGGGGAAAAAGATATGATACAAAATAGCAATATAAAGATTATCGTTCATGTGGATGCTGAATTAGAGGACATTGTACCCGGATTCATGGAAAACAGGCGTAAAGACATCAAATCCATACTGGAAGCCCTTAAGGGTGGTGATTATGAGACCATCAGGATTTTAGGACACAGTATGAAAGGGTCCGGCGGGGGCTATGGCTTTGACGCAATTACCGAAATAGGCGCCTCCCTTGAACAGTCTGCAAAGGACAAAAACACTGAAAATATCAGGAAAAAGGTTGATGAACTTTCAACCTATCTTGAGAACGTTGAGGTAAAATATGAGTGAGACCGTAAAACCATTGATTTTAAGCGTTGACGATGACCATGATATACTGAAGTTGGTTGAACGGTTTCTGACAAGCAGTGGCTATGATGTCAGAACTGCGGACAGCGCCGATAAGGCGCTTCAAATGCTTGATAAGATTACACCCGACCTCATTCTGCTTGATGTTATTATGCCCGAGACGAATGGTTACGAGTTTTGTGCCAATTTGCAGAAAAATAAGAAGTTTGCTTTCATCCCAGTCGTCTTCTTGACTGCCCTGGAAGAAGAACAGCACAAAGCATGGGCATTTGCCGCAGGAGGCGTGGATTATCTTACAAAACCTACCGATAAGGATAAGTTGATTGGAGTGGTAAAGAAACACCTTAAAACAAAGAAGCAATGGAGTGAATTGGAAAAAGCCACCCAAAAACCTTATCCTAATTTCAAAAGATTCAAAGAATTCCTGATTAAGCACTTAAATCTCTCGCCGGAGAAGAGAGACAAAATCATGGATATTGGAATTCCCCAGCTATATTCGATATCTGCGGGTATAGGGTTCACAAATAGCAATGTGGCAATGCTTATTGCCGAGTTTTTAGGTGTTGCGTATATCCCATTTATTGACCCTGATGACGTTCAGTTGGGGGTGCTTCCAACACCATTCTGCGTGCAAAACTATGTTTTAGCAATAAGCGGTGATTCCGGAAAACATATATTTGCGCTCACCAATCCTTTTGATACGGAACTTCTGAACATCTTAAAAGGATATTCTGGAGCAGACAATGAGTTTAATTTCAGTATAACCGAGCCTGATAATATTGAATTGTTATTGAAATGCAATTCAACAACGCCGATAAAACCATTAAAGACAGATGAAGACAGGGTGCAGATTGTGAAATCCGGCAATGAAGAAAAAGAAGACAAACAGAAGCTCAAAGAACCTTCAGAATGGGAAATAGAAAGGCATCCTGTAGTATATCTCGCCAACAATATTATCTATAGAGCCACAACTGAAAGGGCAAGCGATATCCACATAGAACCCAAAGAAGGTGACACCGTTGTCCGTTTCCGAATTGACGGGGATATGAGGGAGATATTTACCTTGCAAAAGAAGACAGCCGTTATGCTTATATCCAGGTATAAGATACTTGGAGGCATGGATATATCCGAGAAGCGGAAGCCGCAGGACGGGGCATTTGAGGCAATGATAGGCAATAAGAGTTTTAAATTGCGGCTGGCTACCACCTCTACTCCCTACGGCGAGAGCATTATTATCAGGGTATTGGAACCAACTGCCAAACCAAAAGACCTTAGAGAACTCGGCATGACGGAAAAACAGGTTAATACCATTATAAGTTTTGCCAACCGTCACCAGGGATTTATACTGATTGTAGGCGCTACCGGGTCGGGAAAAACTACGACTATTTACAGTGTTCTTTTCAATATAGATTGCAGTAAACGGAGTTTAATATCCGTAGAAGACCCTGTGGAATATAAAATACCGCTTGCCAATCAACAGCAGGTAAATGAAAAGGCGGGGGTTACCTTCGAATCCCTTCTCAAATCATCTGTGCGGCAGGACCCTGACATTTTATACATGGGTGAAATGAGGGATTCAGAGTCGGCTAAAACTGCGATTGACTTTGCCAGCACTGGACATCTTGTTATTTCAACTATGCATTCATCCAATGCCACCTCCGCGGTTTTCCGTCTTGAAAGGCTGGGTATCAGTAGATGGATGATGGCGGATTCCATCATTGGTGTTGTATCGCAGAGGTTGATAAAAAAACTCTGTCCGCACTGCAAAAAAGAAGTTGAGATTTCCCGTGAAGAGACGGATATGCTGTCGCCGTTTACAGACGAGATTCCATCTAAGGTTGCCCATCCCTCAGGCTGTCCGCAATGTTATGGGACAGGTTATTTGGGACGTGAAGCAGTGTATGAGATTATGGAATTTAACCAGGAAACCTCTGAAATAATCCGTTCCAATAGGCCTATTCAGGAGATGAGGAGTTTTATCAAATCGCGGGGGGGGTACTTGATGAGCGACCACGCCGTTGAGAAGGTGAAAAAACTCATTTTCTCTCCAAAAGATGTCTATGAAAAAGTTTTGGTTGAGGACATGGAATTTGGAGTGCGTGAACCTGTAAAAGAAGATCAAAAAGCATCATCTCCGGATGATAAGAGAATAAGTGACAAGATATCCATCCTTATAGCTGAGGATGATAAGGATACGCAAATATTGATATCCCGTCTCTTGGAAAACCAGGGTTACGAGGTCACTGTTGCAGGAGATGGTATAGAGGCGATTCTTTGTTTAGGCAAAAAAGAATTTAATCTTATCCTTTCAGATATAGACATGCCCAATCTGGACGGTCTCAAATTATTGGAGATGAAGAACCAGAAGGGGATTAAAACTCCTGTAGTATTTTTGACGGCCCGGACAGGCGACGAATCGGAATTGCAAGGATTGGAACTCGGAGCAACAGATTATATCAAAAAGCCTATTCAGAAGGAAGTATTGCTGTCAAGAATTAAAAAGGCGCTTAAGTAACCGCTTCGATTACGAAGGCTGGAAGTTGCGGGGATATTCTCGCCTAATGGTTACGATGTTTATATTTTGTCCCGACAAGCCGGGACAGTGGCGATTAAACCAATTAATATGGATGACAAGGAAACAATACTTTCAACAATATCAAAAACCCAAAAGCGGTTGGAAGAAATGGATAAAGAGCGCAATGCTTTATTACAAAACCTACAGACATTACAGAATAAACTTTGCATATCTGCCTCGGCAAACGACATTCCTACTCAAGCTCTTGTCAATTCCAAATCGTCACCTTAAGACAAAATATCCCTATTCCGCAGTTTGTTCAGAGGCCGGGAAGACGTATATCCAAAGCTTTGGATGAATAATAAGAATGGAAGCAAGGGCTACAGCCCGGTTTGCAAAAACGATCGTTCCGCGCCTTCAAGAAAAAAGGTGTCTGTCCCCTTTAACCTTTAATCCCCCTCAACTGCCTCTGGCGTAATTATGGTCAGGAGAATTACTGCAATCCCGACCTAACGGCATTAATCCGGCTCAATACCGGCGGGTGAGTATATAATAAAAATACCTTCAATGGATGTGGAGTTAAATTGGATAGGTTATCAACTGAGAGTTTCTTTAAGGCATTAATCATCGCCTCCGGTTTTTTATAGGTCACTACAGCATAACGGTCCGCTTCATATTCGTGTTTGCGGGAAAAGACGTTGCCGAAGATGGAAATCGCCAGATTAATCGGCGTATATAAGAACCCGAAAAAGAACAAACTGGCATAGATGGAGGTCTTTTCCATTTTGAAGGCATCAAATAATCCCTGATTATTTATAAATAGCGAAAGCAGGTAGAACATCAATCCGCTGGTCAGGATAGAAAGTATCAACGATTTCAGGATATGCCGTTTTCGGTAATGACCCATTTCGTGGGCAATCACCGAAACGAGTTCGTCAGTCGTATGTCTGGCGATAAGGGTGTCAAATAAGACTATGCGTCTGAATCTGCCTAATCCGGTAAGGAAGGCATTGGTTTTGGTGGAACGTTTCGAGCCATCCATTTTGAAGACGCCCTTCATCCGGAATTTCTCTGACTGGGCGTAGTTTTCAATGGCAGTCTTGAGTTCGCCGTCTTCCAGCGGCGTGAATTTATTGAATAACGGCATAATCATCACCGGGCTGATGAAGAGAATGAATATCAGGAATAAAGTTACGGCAATCCAGCAATACAACCATGCCAAACTTCCGGCAACGCCAAAAAGCCACAGTATTATCGAAAAGATTATTACGCCGATAATTAAGCCAATCAGCCAGCCTTTGAGGATATCGGCAATAAAGGTTTTGATCGTAGTTTTATTGAATCCGTATTTTTCCTCAATGACAAAGGTATCATAGGCGTCAAAAGGAATATGGATGATTTGGTTTGCCATAAGAATGGCGCCGGCAAAGATAAGGCCGGTCAGGATAGGGCCGAGATTAAAACTACGGGCAAAACCATCAACCCAATTAAAACCGTCCAGCAGGATAAAAGCCAACGTAATCAGGATGAAGACCGTATCAATGATAAACTTAAAAATCGTATTCTCCTTGAGATAAGTCTGTGACTTTTTATATTTTTCTGAATCATAGTAGCCGTCAAACTCGCCGGGCAAATCGGTCTCTAAATGTCGGATATTCAGATAATCAGTAATCAATCCCAGGATATAATTACCGACCAAAATAACGATAATTAACGGTAAATATAGGTTCATAGTTATTATTCCAAGGTAACGTCCCGTAGTTGGGTGGAAATTCATTTTCGGGAAGAATTTTAACATTTTCTGAGTCGTTTGTCAAATTGTTATTGATGCAAAAATGATTTGAAAAACTTAATCTTGACTTTTGCAGGGGTTAAACATATAATAATTACATAAATGAAAATTCGAGACATAATAAAAATGTAAGAGTCTGAAGAATAGTATTTGGTTACAACCAAAGGCAGTCATCGCCAATATAAACATCCGGTTTACACTGGAAGGGTAACTGTTGCCGGGCATCCGGGACACGATATTGCCCAAGGAACATTTAACAGCATCTTAAAACAAGCAAAATTGAAAAAGGAGAAATCATAAATATGCATCGTTTCTTAATAATTGTTGAAAAGGCAAACAAAATTTATTCAGCATACTGTCCCGATTTGCCGGGATGCATTGCAACCGGCGCAACGCGAGCGGAAGCGGAGCAAAACATGTATGAAGCAATAGAAATGCATATCAACGGCTTGCTTGAAGATAAACAGCCATTGCCTAAAGCACACTCCAGCGCTGAATATGTCATATTGAAATGATCATGGCCGGTTCGGATTTTACAAAATGATAAATGGGTGGCAATCGTATTATAAAATCAAACCGGTTATTAATGGAGATATTGATTTTTATAAGATTACATTTCCTTATGGCGCCAAAAGCAGAGATACTGTAAAAGTCCCGGAAAAGGTCGAAGAAAACATTATAGGACATCTTCTTGTCTAAGGAAAACGAACATTGTATTCTGTCCCGACAAGTCGGGACAGTGACGATTAAACCAATTAATATGGATGACAAGGAAACAATACTTTCAGCAGTATCAAAAGCCCAAAAGTAGCTGGAAGAACTGGATAAAGAGCGTAATGATTTATTACAAAACCTGTCATTTCCTATAATAAAAGCCAGTCAATTTGAGTTAATTTAAAGAGGAAAAGGATGACGAAAGGTGCGTATTTTGACAAAAAAGGTGTGCATTTGGAGGACGTATTGAGCAATGCTTTACAAATCATTCAAACAATGCAAAAAGCCGGCCAAAAGGATCTTTGCAGCATTGACATTGACCTGAATTTTACATCAGATGAAAAAGACAAGCTTGTTCAGTTATGTTCCGAATTGCGCGTGGAATTCGCCATAAGCGAAGAAACTATCGAGAAACTGTCATTTTTCCGCAAAGAATATGAGATGTCTTTGAAAGTTGGAAACGTCCTTATGACAAAGGATTTAATCACGTATTTAAGCATTTATCTTTATAAGATGTCGGAACTTAACGATTGTGTCCTTGGCGATTGGGGCGCATTCATCAATAATTCTACGTCATATAATATCAATACTGCATCCATTGAAAGTCTGGTAGACGAAGGGCAAAAGTATTACGAAGACAAGAAATGGTACTTGGCGTTCGTAAATTTTACCATCGTTACCCTGAAGGCAAACCATTCCGAGGCGCATTATAACCTTGGCTGTCTTAAATATGAACTTGGCGTTGTTAAGGATGCCATCAATAGTTTTGACAAGGCCATAGAGTATGACTCAAACAACATAGTTCCTTTTTTGAATAGAGGAGTTGCCTACTATGCTATTGGAGATTTTAAGAGGTCAATCCAGGACTATGAAACTGTCATTCGGCACTTTCCGAAAAATCCAGATCCATATTTAAATGCCGCAAATGCATATGTTCAGCTGAAAAACAAGGGAAAAGCAATTGCGTATTATGACAAAGCCATTGAACTTGGTTCGGAAGATGCGAAACATGTCAAGGAAACGGGGTTGAGATTATTGAATAAGAGTTGATAGCGTAAGTGGTCAGTTCTTAAGTTCTAACTTATTACGGGGAGCATCATTTATATCTGCATCGACTATTATTTCCCCGTTTTTTAAACGTCACCAATTCTTTTAATGTTTTGCAAGACCGATGTGTCCTGTTGAACAACCGATTTAATCGTCACACGCCTGCGAATTTCCTACAGCGGCTCAGCATTGTGGGTGTAACGACACAAGGGTTCCGTTGCATCCGTCAGGCCGCTTGTTATTCATTTCTCCCATTCGTATATGTCAATTGTTGTCGTCTCATTTTTATCAGGTAGGACAAGCATTTTTTTATCCTGCTGGGGGATAAAAATTTCCAGCGGTACACTGTGCGGAAGGCTGAACGTGCATTTGCCGTTCTGATCTGAAATGGCCTTAATCCCGACATTGCTGTATACTATCACACCGGGCAGGAGTTTGTCAGGGTAAGTAAACGACCGGACTCTTACAAACAGCGTCCTCGTTTCAGGTATTATAATCGGTTTGGAAAGGGTGGATATTTCCAGCTGTAAAGGCGTGACAAAAGTCTTAACCTTTTCATCCTCATCTGTGGCATAGAACACGCTGTTGCCCATAACGACGGCGAGCCGCACCTTTTCCGCAGTATCCCACGTACTGCCTTTTACGATGACCTCTGCCATGCCGAGTTCGTTTGTGACAAAATCATATGAACTGGCGTAGGTTACGCCTTCAGATCTTACGCGGAAATCTTTCATGGGCTTGCCTTTTTCATCAACGACCTGAATTGAAAAATAGGAACGCTCATGTCTCTGGTCGTAGTTCCACGGGGCCGGCTTTGATATGGCGGCTTTTATCACTTTTTCACCGTCGACAGTATCCACTGATGCGGCGTCAGTGCCGACGGTTGCGGGATTGGCATCCATGATGTCCCACTGACCGGTTTTCTTATTGTAAATCCACCATTCTATCTGGTTTTCATTCTCGTATTTGTTCTGCGTTGACTGCGGAATGCTGAGGTTGACGCTCGCCGGGTATTTCGGGTCGAATTTCGCTATCTCTTCGCCGTTCTGGGCGGATGCCGTAATGCTGAAAAAGGCGATGCTTTCTATGGTTACCGGAACGATGGACTGCGGCACCGTGCCGAAGAACGTGCCCGGAAAAATTTTCATATCGTCCTGGCTTGTCGGATCGCCGAGGGTTATGGCAACGGTTACCTCGTCCTGGACAGGCTTGTTGTTTTCATCAAGCATTGAAAAAGCCGGGATTGTCACGGTGGCTTTTTGGTTAGTATTGGAATCTACCGCCGTGAGAGTGTTTTCAACGGAAGGATCAACTGACTGGACCAGATTTGCAGGTTTGACATCCGCATAAATGGAATAGTTTTTCCCGTCTTCAATGCCATACAGCATTTTCTGGTTCATTGCGTAATTTTCTTTCTGGAATGTTACAGGGATGCTGTATGTATTTGCCGGTACGGTTATGTTCTCAAGCGCGTAGTAACCCTGCTCATCGGTCTGTACGGATTTATCCATAACTGAAACAACAACGCCTTCAAGGCCGTGTTTATATGTCAGGTCAAGCACCCTGCCGGAAACTGAAACAGTCTTGCCCGGCATTACGGAAAGGCCTCCGGTGTTATCCGGCTGTGTTGAAGCAGTTGTTGTGGAATTCTGTGTTCCGCCGATAATGTCCGGGCTTGCGCCGTCATTACTGCCACAGCCGGCACTAAGCGCCAAAATGCAAAAAACCGTGAATGCGGAAAAAATATAATGTCTTGCCATAAAAATTTCCTCCAAAAATTTGTGTTAATTCGTGGCTAATAGGCCGTCAGGCATTCTTTATAACTTCGTGTTTTCATGGCTATATATAGTAGTAGCAAAAATAATGCCAGCCGTTATCTGTAAAACTGTTTTTACATAACACTTTGAAAATAAACGAGTTGTGCCAACAGGCCCAAGCAGGAAATGATGCTTATATGATTAAATGTGTATTTAAAACGATACAGCGGTTACAAAATTTGTCATAGATTCCGATATAACCGAACTCACTGACCTGATAACTGCAACAAAAACGCCGCCTGTTATACGGGCGAGTTCGGCAGGGAATTCGGTATCAGGCATAGCCGCCTTTAATCCCGAATTGGTTGATGATATCCTGCGGCACGCCTGCCGGCGAACCAACTCCGACCGTATTTGAACTTATATAGTTCTCGGTTCATCAAATAGTCTAATTTCTCAACTTCCGCGATTTTTGCCACAGCGCGCACAGAGGACTCAGAGCTACGACTTTTAGAAACTGACGATATTCTCGTCAAAGCCGAAGATGGGCATTTGGCGATAATTTGTAATCGTAAAACCGCCGGCGTTTATCCGCGCCTGAAAATTATCGTTTTACTCTCTGTGCTCTCTGTGTTCTCTGTGGCTAAAAGCATCGTCGTAGTTTTGAGTGCGGTTACACTGTTTTGAAGCTTTTCCAAAACGATACCCAATTCTTTTGCCGTTGCAGAAATTGGATTTTCCGCAATCCGTACTGGAATTTGAATGTCTTTTTGTATAACACCGTCAATTCCTCGGAGTAACGCGCCGCCGCCCGTTAACACTATTCCCTGATTAATCAAGTCAGATAGAAGTTCCGGCGGAATTTTTCCCAGATTATTACTACTTTTGGTCACTCTTCAGGCGTTCCTTCTTTCCGGAAACCGTGCGCATGGGCTTCGGGTTCCGTTTTAAACCCTAATTTCTCATAGAATCTTACAGCAGGGATATTGTCGTCCCCGGTCTGCAGGACAACTTTTCTTATTCCTTCGTCCCACATAAGCCCAAGCGCGCGCGTTAAAAGATGGGTGCCGACGCCTTGGCGCTGGAATCGTTCGGCCGTTCCCATGCCGAAAGCGCCGATGGGTTTTTCCCGGCCGGCTGTAATCGTATTTTCAAGCCGCGCAAAACCGCAGGAACCTGTGAATTCGCCTTGATGGTAAGACAGAACCATGCGCCCGGGTTTTCCCCCAAAACCCGAAAACGGCGCTGGGGCTTGGCCTGCAGGGGCATCCTTGACGCAGATATTCAGTTCAATCTTAGTCGGAATCTCCTTAGGGCGTTCCTTAAGGCGCATTCCCATAAGGCAGGTAGGCTCTGTCTTGCGGTAACCGGCCTTGATTAATGAGTTCTGGATATGGGGCGCGCCATCCCAGCACAGCGGCTCGCCGGCCAGGTAAAGATCTTTGTAGAAAAGGTAGCCGCCCAAGCGGGAAAAACCTGCGAATTGCGTACGCCCTTTCTTACGCGAGTAATCCTCCGCCGCCCGGATTAAGCAATTTCCTGCCTCAGGGTATTCGCGTGGAAATAGAAACATAACAATAGTCCCAAATTCCCAGAACGGGCCCAGCCATGAGGTTTGAGGAGTCACCGCCTTGGGCTTTGTCCAGAAGCCCGTATGGACCATTCCTTGGATCCGGTTTCCGTCAACTGCAAGCAACAGGCCGTCCGGGTCAAACAAGGGGTGTTGGAGCACCCTTCGCTCAAACATCTCAGAGTCAATCCTGGGGGTATATGGAACCGTCAGGGTTTGACTGTTGTAGAATGCGGTTAAATTCTCAAGTATATTGTGCTTGAAAGAACTAATTTGCATCATATCGTCCATTCTATCTGCGTGACCGCGAAATTGTGCAGGAAATGCAGAATCATAACAGGGTACAGGCTTTGGGTGCGCGCTCTTACCCAGCCTAAAAAAAGCCCAAGCAGGAAAAGATACGGTACGCCTATTAAATTGAAATGCAACAGCATGAATAACAGCGCGCTTCCGGCAATCGCCTTCCACGGCAACATACTGCGCATCAGCCATTGCTGGATGAATCCCCTGAACGCGGTTTCTTCAAATATGGCCGGGAAAATACTGATGATAAGGATTATTTCAAGATTAGAAAATCCGGTCTCGCTTTTGAATGTTTCAAGGAAATCATGGCGCTCTACTCCCAATAATTTCGTTGCGAGCGCGAAATATGCGATGTTTAAGACGAGCAATACGGCCAGTATCGGCAGGCTTGACAGGAAATACCTGTTGTCCAATCCGGATCTTTTGAAAAGGAATGAGATGTCCTTCCGGTATAGCGCCCAAAAGGCCAGTGTTGTGCCCGCGATGAACGCCATCTCAATATAAAAAACCACGCCTATGCGTTTTTCGCCGAAAATCGCCATTCCAAGAAGCGAAAGCCCGATTAATCCCACGCCCAAAAGGCAGAATAACGTTACGCTTGAACCTGCCTGCATCAGGACTCTTCTTTCCAGCGACGGGACCTTTGGAATCACAGGCCCGTATATGCCGGTGTCTTCGTCCTTATATTGTTCCCCGCAGTTCCGGCAAAAACAATACTTCCGGTCCAGCGCGGCGCCGCAATAACAACAAGTATCGGCCTGGCTAAAATTGTTCATCTGTCCGCCATGATTGAAGCTATACGTATTTCCGCAAAATGCCGCGGGGGAACTTGAAAACCCGCCTTCACCGAGGCGGTACCAACTTATTATTCCATCCCATTTAGTTGAGGATTCGGCGGCAAGGGTTGAGTAAGGCGCGATTTAGTACGTGACCTTTATGCTTTTGGGAATTTCGGCGCGGTTTATCGGGATAGAGATGGTAATCTCCTGTTTCTCAAAAAGCGTTTTAATCCGTATTTCAGCCGTAAAAAACAGCTTTTTTTCGTTGTCATAATATTCAAAGCATACATGCCCGTCAGCTATTGATTCAAGCATCATGTGGCCGGAAATTGATTTCTTTTCCGCAATCCGCGCCTTTTCTTCGCTGTATTTTTCAAATGTCAGGGGGAAATTTTTTCCGCGGCTGATTTTCAATTCAAGCAGGGAGCCTGAATTAAGCATGATGCCTTTTCTGACATCAATATAATCCGCGCAATCCGCGGTATCTATCCCGATTTCGTCCGGAATTACGGCCTTGAACGAACTTATAAAATTATGCCAGGTTTTTTTGTAATCAAAGACGAATGTTGATGCCGCGAAAGCAATCAGTATAACGCTTAAAACCATCCACATCGCCTGCCTGGATCCGGTTTTTGGCGCCTGTCCGGCCGTTGGCTGGGCCTTTTCCCCATGCAGGAGTTCCGTTTCCCGGCTTTTGAAATCTATGTTGCCGGACGCGTTCAGAAAATACGCGGTTTCAATCTTTACATCATTTCGGTATTCCACGCTCCGCAGGATTGAAAATATCTTTTTGCGCAGTTCAGGCGTGAATATCTTTATAAGTTCGTTAAGGACGGATACTATGCGTTCCTGCGTTTGGCCGTTAAATAAATCCGCCGGGATAGGCGTGTTGTCGGCAAGGATATTGAATGAATTCAATTCCATCTCAAGCGAAAAACAAAGGTGGTTTTTTTTCGCGAATTCAACCCACTGTCTGATAAGAAGCACCTTGTTTTCATCCGGGGGCAGGTGTCCTTCAAGCAGGCCGTTTAAGACCACAGTGCCGCTTTCCTGCGGCGCGTTTGTTTCTGTCATTGCAATTGCTCCTTAAGGCCGGGTACTTTTGACAGCACCAGCCAGTCCGTGAATGTTTCGTTCCAGATGAGCGAATTTGCGTCAATAATGGCTCCTCTGTAGGCGATCTGGAGGTCTGTAAACGAAACAGGGCCGACCTGTTTTTCCCTGCATATATAATACCACATCAATTCTTCATTGCTTTTTGACGCGTTCAGAAGGAGATTTTGCTGTTCATCGCCGCCAAGTTGTTTTGTATCCATGTTTAATGCCTTGTCGTGCACGTCAAGGCGGTTGACCACATGTTCCCGGAATGTCTGTGTTTTGAGCTTTTCCTGCCTTAATTGTTCCGACAGCCTTCTTTGCCTCTGTTCGGCGGCCTGCCATTTGGCCTTCTCTTCCTTAAGGTCGGATATGCACAGCAGTATTATAAGGCCTATACAGCCGGTTAAAAATCCGATAAAAAACCAGCCGACAGTGTTTCTGCCCCTGCTGTGGGCAAGTATGGCCGTTACGGTGCCGAAAACAGCGCCTATGCCGAATTGAATTCCCAATTCCATATTTTTCCTCCGTATTACAAAAATAATCTAAAGAAACCGGTTATCACAGTTATAATCAGGAAATACCTGCCAATTCTTGCAATTGATTTAACGCATTCCAATTCTTTCGTTTCTGGTTTCGCGATGCACAGGATACGGAACGGTATCTGGAGTAATATGACAAGGCCGATCAGCCATCCGCACGGATGGAAGGTTATGGATTTGGACATCTCAAGCCTGCTTATGGCAAGAAAGCTCCGTGTCAGGCCGCAACCCGGGCAGTCTATATTCAGAACGCTCCTGACAAGGCACGTCTGAGGCAGTTCCTGCCCCGCGCAGAATACCCGCGTGCCGTGAAGGTCAAGCGAAAGCGCCGCGAAAATTATTAATATGCTTATCGCAAGAATAAAAATATTTGACCCGTATTTTTCTTTTTCAGTCAACATGTTTACTACCCGTATTTGCGTGAAATTATAGCAGAAAAGATGATTTTGTCAAACTTTTTTTCAGCCACGATTTTAGCCACGAGGGCACACTTCGTTTCGCTCAGTGCAAGCGAAGACACGAAGATATGAAGATACCACTCAACACTTCTTGGTGAAGGCGGGTTTTCAAGTTCCCCACTGGCATTTTGCAGGGACAGAATAACGACCAGAGGAAGTCCCGCCCCGAAGTGGCGGGATATTCTGTCCCTACCGTAATCATTGGGTATTTTGATATTGGGGTTTACAACCCTGCCTATACGCTATCACTCTTTCGGAGTTGGCCTGTGCAAAAAAATGCATAAACCAACACGGACTTAGGCGGTGCCTCTTGGAGAAGGATTATCGTAACATTCTCTGTGCTCTCTGTGTTCTCTGTGGCTGACGTTTGGTTGCGGCGGTGTTTCTTTATTTCCTCTTGACACACCTGTTTTTTCCTGATATACTTTTCGTTATGAATAACATGAGAAAAACGTTTTTATTGACAACTCTTTTTATGCTTATGGGCGCGCCTTTTGCCGCGGCGCAAAACGTCCTTCATGAGGATGCGCAAAAGCACTACTCTTTCTCTCTGCCGGCAGATTGGAATGAACTTTCACAAGAGCAATTGAAAGATGTCTCCGGGAAGCTTGACGTGCCTATGGATAAAAATGAAATAGAATCCTGTTCCGTTCAAGGATTCAGCCCTGAGGAGGGAATACCTTTCTTCCTGCTTATAGAGTTTAATTTGAAAGAGCCGAAAAACATGCTTAATAAGGATTTGTTCAAGCAGTTTACGCAGGGGATGAAAACCGAGGTTACGAAAAGCGATTCTTCCGCCGTTGTTTCTGCGCAGGAACCGCGGATGGACAATGAACGGCATGCCGCTTTTTTGTCGGCTGAAATGAAAGTCGCGGACGTAGAATTAGGCATGGATGTCGTTTTCCTGCAGGGTCTGAAGGATATGATAATAGTCTGTTATTATTATCCGTCAGCCATGCGGTCAGAATACAAACCGGTTGTTGATGCAATATCCGATTCATTCAAATTCAGCCCCGAATTCACGTATAACCAGGCTAAGGTTGATAAGGCAAAAATGGCGAAGATCTATCGCGCGGTTGGAATTGTGTTCGGCGTACTGCTTATCGCGGGATTGGTTGTTTTTGTGGTAATCAAAATCGGTAACCGAAATTCAAAGGCGTCTCTCAGGAGGCCGGTGAGATACCCGTTAAACAGAACAACTGCCCCAGGCCGTGCGTCTTCTCATAGTCCTGCGGACAATCTGCCTGAGGAAGAACAATTGTATGAAGAACCACCCCCCCCGGAAGACCCGGTGCAACGTTGATTTTTATTGGTTACTTTTAGGAGTTTTTTTATGGGTAAGCGTATTTTTCTGGCCGCGATAGCGGCAATTATTCTGTGCGGTTGTACTATTAAAATGCCTACGGTTAAGAATCTGAAAGACCTTGATTTTAAGGTAACAGGCATGAAGGTGGAAAACGCCAGCGTAAGGAGTTCTTCTTTCAGCATGAATATGGATGTATATAATACCAATCGCGAAGCCGTTCATATGGGCAGGTTTGAATTTAAGCTCTATGCCGACGGCAAGAAACTTATTGAAGGCGGAACTACCGAGGCGCTGGACCTTGCTCCCGCGGAAACCAAACCCTATGCGCTAAAAGCCGGCATTGACCATCTCGGAGCCGGTAAAATGGTCGTGGATTTCGTTGCAGGCAAAAAACTGAAGGAAAAAACGTACGAATTAAAAGCTACGTATTATCTGGTTACTTCGGTGGGTGAAATAGCTATTTCCTTCACGGTTCCGGACGAAACCATCAAAAAGTTCTTGTGCAAGGATTAGGAGAGCTATCGATGCCCGATTATCCCATAGGCGGATACATGGGTAAAATACTGGAAGTTGACCTGAGTTCGGGCAGGATTTCATCAAGGCGGCTGGATGAAAAAATTGTCCGGGACTACGTCGGCGGCAGAGGGCTTGGCGCGAAATTGTTTTATGACGGGCTGGACCCCGCGGTTGAGCCATTGTCAAAGGATAACGTTCTGGTATTCGCCACAGGGCCGCTTACAGGCACAAAAACCCCCGCGTCAGGCAGGTTCACTGTCAGCTATAAGTCGCCGCTTTCCGGCACTATCGGCAATTCCAATTCCGGCGGCCAGTGGGGCGTAGTATTCAAAAAATGCGGTTACGACGCGTTGGTCGTGCGCGGCAAATCTCCAAAGCCTGTCTATATCAGCATTAAAGACAATGAGGTTGCGATACATCCTGCCGGCGTTTTTTGGGGCATGAATATGCATGTCCTGACGGATAAGTTGATTGAAAAACACGGTAAGGGGTTCAAGGTATTGGGCATAGGACAGGCGGGCGAAAACAAAGTAAGGTTTGCGGCTATAATAAATGACAAACACCGCGCTTTAGGCCGCGGCGGCCCGGGCGCTGTCATGGGTTCCAAAAACCTGAAGGCAATCATTGTAAACGGCAGTCAGCAGATAAACATTGCCAGGCCGGATATGCTTAAGCAGGGCATCAATCAGGCGGAAAAAATGATGAAGGCCATGGCCGTAACCTCCACGGGATTAGGCGAATTAGGCACTGCCGGTCTGGTTCAACTGATTTATGAACACGATATGCTGCCGCATAATAATTTCCAGGATGTCAAACATGCTATTTCCAATGTAAAAGCCATTACAGGCGAGGCAATCCGCGATACCATACTGAAACGCAAGAAGGCATGTTTTAATTGCGCCATAAGCTGTACCCGGGGCACTGAAGTTGACGGTAAGCCCGGCGAAGGCCCTGAATACGAGACCGTTGTCATGATGGGAGCCAATCTCGGCATTTACGATTTAAAAACCATAACCCGGGCCAATTACCTTTGCAATGAGTATGGGATTGATACGATATCCCTGGGCGGCACTGTTGCGGCGGCAATGGAACTTTATGAAAATGGTTTTATAACAAAAAAAGATACGGACGGATTGGAACTCAAATTCGGCAATGGCAAAATACTTTTGCCGTTGATTGAAATGATTGCCTTGCGCAAAGGAATCGGCGATAAATTGGCCGAGGGCTCCTTTAGGCTGGCGAAGGCGTTCGGGCATCCGGAACTCGCGATGGTTGTAAAAGGCCTTGAGATACCGGCGTACGACCCGCGGGCGACGATAAGCCAGACACTCGGCTACGTGACTTCCAACAGAGGCGCGTGCCATTTGCAGGGCGGGTATTCGGTGCTTCTGGGATTTTTCGGCGGCGCGAAGGAAGTGGACAGGTTTCTTTTGACAACGGTGCCGGGCCATGTCGCGTTTCAGCAGGATGCCGGGGCTATATCGGACTATGCCGGGACATGCAGGTTTACCGCGTTCGCGTTCGGCGGAAACGAACTCTCAAGGATATTCAGCGGGGTGATGGGGATTGAGTTGACCGAGCACGACCTGGAGACAGTCAGCGAACGCATTCATACATTGGAGCGGCTTTTTAACGTGAAGGCCGGATTCGGCAGGGCGGATGATAGTCTGCCGGAGCGGTTTTTTACAGAGACGATTTATACAGGCGGAAAGGACCGTTTGATTGATAGGGAAAAACATCTTAAGGCACTGCTGGATACTTATTATGAATTGAGGGGTTGGGACGAAAACGGAGTGCCGAAGAAGGAGACATTGAAGAAATTTAAGATATAAGAGTTAAGATTTGAGATTTATTACGATTACGCGGTAAGAACAAAACATTCTATAAAATTTTACTAAGGACAACCATAAATGCCTAAAGAAACCTATTGTGATTTATTCCGTTATGTCGGCGAAGCGGCTCTTGCTTTGCACATGGAAAACAGCCACAGCGGCAATATAAGCATGATGGAAAACCTGCCGGGAATTAGCGAGCCCGCGCTTTATATTACAAAAACAGGTTCAAAATTGGGCCATCTACGGCCGCGCGATATCTGTTCTCCGGGGCTTGAAAAGATAACCTACGGCGTGTTTCAGGCGTCTTCAGAAACCAATATACACCGCGGCATCCTGAAAAATGCCCGGTCCGCGATGCACGCCCATCCGCTGACGGCCACGCTGTTATCCTTCAATAATGATTCAATCAAGCCGATAGATAAACTCGGCGCGTACCATTTGGGCGAGATACCGGTCGCGCGTTTTGAGTATCCCGTGGGGTCGCAGGAGATGGTGGAAAAGATTCCGCCTTTGTTGAAAAAGCACAAGGCAATGATAGTCAAGACCCACGGCGCTTTTGCCCGAGGCAGTTCAATCAAAGAGGTTTTTTATAATTTGTCATTGCTTGAATATAGCGCAAGGGTATTGTTTTTTGCGGAAATACTTGGCGTTAATGCCGGAAAAATCCAATCCCGGATATCAGCGCAACTGAAAAAGTCGTATCCCGGAATTCCGCCTGATTATACAGATCGGTTGGATGGGCATTACGAAACGGATGACAGGGAAATCCTGCGCCAATTTGAAGAGACCTGTCAGGACATATTTTATCTGGAATTAAGCCCCTTTCATACCGGTTCCGCGAGCGTGCGCGACGGGAAAACCATGCTATATGCTCCGAAGGCATCAACCCCAAAGGGCCTGCCGGGGCCGATTTTCAGAATTCCGTTAGAACAGAAGGCATCAGGCAGAGACGCCGCATGCGGCGTTTCTTCAACAGACAAATCTCTGGAAATCCACCGGGCGATATACGCCAATTCGCGTGTCAACGCGGTGATTCATACGTTATCGTCGCATGCAATGGCGCAGGCATTTCAGGCTATAGCACAGGGTTCGGACAGGATAATACCCGCGGATGCCGAAGGCGGATATCTTTATCCTGCAATACCGGTGCTTGATTCAAATCCGCGGACAGACGAATTGGTCAGGCAGGTGGTCAAATACAAGATGGCGGCCGTTAAAGGCGAAGGCATCTGGAGCGGCGGGAATACGTTAGGGCATACGTTGCACCATCCATCTTCGGCAAAGAATATATGTTACTTCAGGAATCATCTAACGATGATGCACAGGATGGGAATGGGGCCGGATGTGAGAGCCCTGGAGGATGAGAATGGAAGAAGCTGGTAACTCCATAAGCAGTTGTGAAGATTGCATTTTTTTGCCGATGGCAGGTTGCTTGGAGTCCTGCCCCCGTTAGCCATTTGAAATTTTTCAATTTCGTTCGTTAATAAGCGGCATATATTTTATGGAAAAAATGCTTGCTTTTGCAGTTTTTTATGTTAAAATACGTTTAGAAATGCTCACTATTTATGAAGAGCGTGTTAATAATGCAAAGAGAACATTATGAATTTCAATGAAATCAGAAAACTGATCAAAAAAGAGTCTGAAAACGATAATAATTCGTTTGAACATTCAGGCGATTATATTCAAAAGAAGATTTTTGCATTAAGTAAGCATAAAACAATGAGCTTAATTAAGGAATTTGGCACTATTCCTGAAGATATAAACCATGATTCGTCTGAAGAAAAATTGTATTCAAAAACGACTGATATATTGCTTGCTAAAACATTTCATGAACTGGGAATCCAGGCTGTCGTTAATAAAGAAAGAGCCAATTGTGCCGATGTGGTCGGAAGAAGTTCCATTTATGGATATTCGTTTGTAGCTGATGCAAAAGCGTTTCGTTTAAGCAGGACAGCAAAAAACCAAAAAGATTTCAAAGTGAAATCAATGGTTGATTGGAAAGGCGAGCATGATTATGCTGTTTTGGTCAGCCCTTATTACCAATATCCAAAAAATAACAGCCAAATATACGGCCAAGCACTTGACGGCAATGTTTGTCTTTTAAGCTGGGAACATTTGTTGTTTTTGCTGGAGTTGAATGCGAAGGAATCTGAATCATTGAACTTATCATTGATTTGGAATATCAGCGAACGGATCGGTGAAACTGTAACGATAAAAGGCAAGAATAACAACTTGAATTTTCATGAAAAAGGCAACCGTTTGATATGTCACGATTTGTCTGTTGACTATAATAGGCTTATTGAATGCTTTGACAGTTGCAAGAAAGCCATGGTTGAAAGAGGCGAGAACGAGATTGGCTTTTGGGAGAATCGTATTCAGGAAATAAAATTATATTCAAAAGGACGAGCCATAAAAGAATTAATGTCAGCGTTGAAGTTAAAAGAAAAAATTCGTACTATCAGTGATTTTATAGGGACTTTACGGGATTAAACCATGAAAGAGAAGATTCCTTATCTTAATAAAATAGTCCATGGCAATTGCATAGACGTCAGTGAAAATATTGAGTCTAACAGCATTCATTTAATACTAAGTGATATTCCTTATGGAATCGGGATAGATGATTGGGATGTATTGCACAGTAATACAAATTCTGCATTTCTTGGCACAAGTCCGGCACAGGAAAAAGCAGGAGCCGTTTTCAAGAAGAGAGGGAAACCTCTTAACGGCTGGTCTGAAGCAGATAAGCAGATTCCTGTTCAGTATTATGAGTGGTGCTTGACGTGGGCAAAGGATTGGTTGCGAATTTTAAAACCTGGCGGTTCTGCTATCGTGTTTGCAGGCAGACGATTGGCGCATCGTTGTATTGGCGCATTGGAAGATTCGGGCTTTACATATAAAGACATGATAGCTTGGTCAAAAGAAAAAGCGCCTCATCGTGCTCAAAGGCTTAGTGTTGTCTTTGGAAAGCGAGGGGACAGCCAAACGGCTGAATATTGGGATGGTTGGCGAGTTGGAAATCTTAGGCCTATTTTTGAACCAATTCTCTGGTTTGTAAAACCTTATAAAATAGGTGGTACTATATCCGACAATATGCTTGAAAATGAAGTTGGAGCATTTAATGAAAAAGCATTTCTAAAATATACAAATAGCCCTGATAATATAATTAGAATCGGTTCAATAGGTACGGATACCGGGTTACATCCAACTCAAAAGCCTTTGAGGTTAATGCAAGCTCTGATAGAACTAACTACGAAAGAAAATCAACTTGTCTTGGATCCATTTTGTGGAAGTGGTACAACGATTATTGCCGCAGCATCTTTAAATAGAAATTATATCGGTATTGAACTTGATGAAAGTTATCACAAAATTGCAACTGATAGGCTGTCAAAATATATTCAAATGAATGCGAATAATTTATTTTCATTAATAAAATAAATTTATTTTCGCAGTTGTTTCCGGTGCGAAAAAAGGTGGGCGTGGCATGTCTTTTCTACAGGAGGTAAAAAATTAGCGGAATAATCATCCTTCGTGAGCTTCGTGGTTAATAATGCAACGCAGAAGTTGAAATTTTAGAGACTAAAACATGACAAATCAAAACACTCAAATCGCCGGCAACAGGGATAGCAGGGGCTTGCTTCTCATTGCCGCTGTTTTTATGGGCATTGCCTTGTTGGGGTCGGGCACGGCAGGGCTTGTCAACGAAGTCGTCTGGCAGAGGTCATTGCAGAGGTTCCTCGGCGGCAATGAAACCATAAGTTCCATGATAGTAGTGCTGGTGTTTATGGCCGGCCTGGGTTTCGGTTCCCTGTGGATGAGCCGCAGGATGTCGGGCGTAAAAGACCCCTTGCGGGCATTGGCTTTTGTTGAATTGTCTTTGTGCGCAGTAAACCATATCATTCGCGTGATATTAGGCAGTTCTTTAGGCGATTCGGTTTTTCATTTCCAGAGGATGGCGGTTTCATCGGGTGTTCCTCTTCCGGTATTGTACATGCTTTCGGCGGCCGTTGTCCTGTTCATTCCCTGCTGGCTCATGGGCGCGACCATGCCCCTTGCGGCCGAGTCCGTCCAGAAGCGCCTGGGCATGACAGATCCGCGGCTTCTCGGCGTGCTTTTTTTCGTAAATACCGCGGGAGGCGTTTGCGGGGCGGTCATCGCGAGCGGTTATCTTATACCTTTGTACGGTTATTCGCGTTCATTGGCCATGGCGGCGGATTTGAATCTCACTGCCGGTGCGGCATTGGCAGTACTATTGTTTCTAATCGGGAAAAAAGATAATACCGTTGTTGAAACTGAAGCAATTCATTCCGTTCCGGTTAAATCAGGCATCCTGCCCAAACCGTCTCTGGAGGAGATACTCGCGTTCGGCCTGGGTTTTTGTTCTCTCGGTTATGAGATGTATTTATTCAGGCTCATACCGCTGAGGCACGAACCGCTTCCTTTTACGTTTGCGACCGTACTTGCTGGATTTTTATTGTTCTGGAGCATAGGAGCCGGCCTCGGTTCGCGCAATATAAAGATATCAATATCCCTGGGATTATTGCTTTGTGCGATTTTTGCCGTCATAACTCCGATTTTCATCGTTGTTGACAACAGGATCGAAATGATGAACGTAAAAGACATGGCCGCATTTGTATTGACGCGTTTTTTCTATTTTATACCGTGCCTGTTTTTCGGATACCTGTTTACGCGCGTTGCCTCGCGGGCCGCGAAGGCATGGGGCAGGGATGTCGGGAGGATTTACGCGTGGAATACGGCGGGCTGTTGCGCCGGAATTCTGGGCATAACGCTGATAGGATATGAAATGCCGTTGTACCTTATGGTATGGCTTATCGGGTTACTGCTCCTGTTTCTAAAGACATTTTTTAATTACAAAGAACGCGTGCCGGCATGTTGTTCGTTTCTTCCAAAATGGATTTATCCTTTGGCAGGGGCGGTTGTAGTCATAATTATTTCGTTTGCCGCGGACCTTACGGGAATATTTCCTGACAGGACGGTTTTTTTCGGGCGCGACGGGATTGTTTACGTGCACAAGGACGGCAGTGTCATACTGGACGGGCTTTGGCATTCCAAGCTCTCTAAAAATAACGATCACATTGGAACGATAAATTGGTTTCTTGCTGTCTGCCCGGCAGTAAGCCATTCCGAAAAGGATATGAAGGACGTATGTGTTATCGGCCTGGGATTAGGCGTGACAGCATCAACGCTTTCCCATGACCCTTCGGTGGAAAAAGTGGATGCCTACGAAATAGACCATACGCTGGAATATGTATTTGACAGGTATCGCGAAGGTTCTCTTTATATAGCGGAGAATCCGAAGATAAATATAATATGGCAGGATGCCCGTACGGGCTTGTCGCTCAATCCGAAAAAATATGATGTCATTTCAGCCCAGCCGGTATATCTCAAACAATCCGGCGGCGCATTGCTCAATTCGGAAGAATTTTACCGGCTTGTAGGCAGTCGTCTGAAACCCGGCGGAATTTACTGCATATACTCCAACGGCACCGCGGAGCAGGCATTTGCCGTGCGTCAGACTGCCGCTAAGGCATTTCCCTATTGCGAGTCGTTTTTTAACGGGTATCTGCTTGTTTGTTCTAACGACCCGTTTGAGGTTACGGAAAAATCCCTGCAAAAAGTTCTTTTAAGGCCGGGCGTTTTCTGGGATGAGGTGCGTAATTGCAGGAAGACAAAGGATGCCGCCAGTATATTAAACAGTTTTGATTATCCCAGGCTGTCCTGGGGTGATGGGCGTATTGTTATCACCGATGACTATCCTATCGTTGAATATCCGGAATACGTTTCAGAACGGATAAAAGCAGAGGGATATAATGTTGAGATGCCGAAACCCGGGCTGAAAGACGGAAAATGAATACCAGTAGCGAGTAGCGGGTACCGAGGGACGAGGACGAAGGACGTGCGACGAAAGCAATAAACCGCTCACGGAAACTCGAAACTTTCAAACCCCGTAACCCCATACTCTTTAATAGGGTGAACATATAGGTTTACCCCTACTTCGTAACTCTTTAACCCCTTAATTCGTTTATGCGTATTCAAGATCTTAAAAATGAGTTATTAACCAATAAATGGTTTTTTCTGTTGATATTCCTGTCTGCCGGGCAGGTGGTATTTAATTTTATAATGGCGTTTATTTTCGTGAAAGCCAATCCATCTGCAAAGATCTATTTTCTCACGTTTCATCTTACGCCTCAGATCGTCTGTCTTGTCGGGCTCGTTTCATACAGGTATTGGGCGTGGCTGGGTTGTATCGCCGTTTCAGGATACAATGCTGTTGATTTCGCGAGGGCACTGCTGATAATCGGCGCTCGTACGGAAGCCAATGCGGTTTTTGGGATAATAACAATCTCTGTCAATATCGTTATGTTGGTGATATTGATAATCAAGAGGGAATACTTTATAGCGTAACGTAGCGCAGCGAAATGAGGTCAGGCGCTTCCTCCTGCGCCATTGGCTTCGGAGGGTACTACAATTCACTTTTCGTTTAAGCCGGTTCAAGAGTTGTTTAATGTGGTTCAATCCGGTTTAAGCGTTGTTCAAGTGCAGTTCAAAGGTTGTTCAAGGCGGTTCAACTGATTTTCGCATGCTTCCTGCCTGTTTCGTCATACACGAGATAGCCTATGTCCAGTCTTTCCGCCATTTCCACGAGATGGGGCAGATAGTTGCCGTACGTGAATCCCAGATGGTTGCACGGCCACATCTCTATCATCTGCTTGTCCGGTACAGGCAATTTCCCGAGAATTATAGGCCATGAAAGGTTGTATTTCTTATGGTCTTCCTTGCGGACTTCCGTTGTCTCAATGACCGTTGCAGTCATGAAATACCTCAGGTTTTCCCTTGCCAATCTGGCTACGGTCATGGTTTCTCCGCCGGGAGTTCTGCCTCTTACGGCAGCTCCGCCGGCATCGTAAAATATCTCCTGCCCCATGTACTCCGCGTAATCCAGCTTTTTCAGGCTGTTTTCCGTTGACTTGCCGAAAAAATACGGCGGGTGCTGGCCGCAATTGACTATCGCAAGCCTTCCATCTTCCACGTCCCTGAAATCGCCGAATCCTGCGGGCCTGCCTGACAACAGGTACAGCCACATCTGCGTCATCGCGGAATCCATGTCGTTTTCGCACGCGACCGGATAAATGCTCTTTGATTTGCCTTCAGGCCCGATGTCGTTGTTCATAAACGCCGCGGTCACGCATTGCGTGCAGTCCCTCGCGCTGAGCTCGTCCTGGCATTTTATACCGCCGAATGTCGCCCCGTATCTTTCAAACAAATCTTTCGCGGCATAATAAAAAGACAGCTGGTAAATGAATTTGTTGATGTCCGGAAATTTCCTACTTGTAAAATCAAATTGTCCGTGCTTGTTTTTGTACAAGTAATCCACGGCGTTTTGTATGCGTTTGTCCGCGATTTTTGACGGCGCGGACGCGCCGGGCTGTTTTTTCCATACGATTAATTCCAGGGCCCGGGCCTTGAGTTCCGATTGGTCAAGGGCCTCGTACGATACGCCCCAATTTTTCGCCCAATAGTCCACGTCAGCCGTGGTGGTGCACATCTTCAGGCTCATCCCGCCGAAGGCGATGTACTTCTGGCATTTTAATTTTTCAATTGCCGCGACAGCCGTTGACGCGGCGTCCTTTCGTTTTTTATAGAATGCGAGCACGCGCAGTATTTCATCAACGGCCTTTTCATCTTTATCAACTTTTCCATAAACCAATTGATACGGCAGACCGATTCTTTTCAACGCGCCCCCGACGGCCATACCGGCTACGAGGCCCGGTACCTGCGTATCCTTGTACGCGTAAATCAATACCCTCGCGATGCCGCGGTCAATATTGTCCAGCGCATTGGCAAAAGCCGCAACAGCGTCTCTTGAATCGTAGGGAAAAGTCCAAGACCCTTCGTTTATTATGATGGCGTCGGCGTTTGCGCGGGCGATGTTCTGCGCGTGCAGGCGCACGAGGTTGGTGTTCCACGCTAACTGGTCTTCCTTTGGGAGGCCTTCGCCGCCGCGGATGACGTTGACGCCTTTTTTCTTCAGGGCGTCAACGAGGAATTTTTCATACCTGAGCATCATATCAAGGTTTTGCGACCTGACCCATGGCCGCGGGTCATTCGGCGAAAAAACGCCGACGGTGATTTTATTCATAACATAATCTCCAATACGTTTTCTTCTACAACAGATTTTAGCGGATTGAACGGATAAGACTAAACGACTGAACAACTTGGACGACGAAACGACGACGAAATCTAACAGGGACTTGACGAGATTTTTCGGAAATTTAATGATTTTGTGACTGGATGATTTGATGATTTGACGATTACGCATCCGTCGTCAATCATTAAGTCGCAAATCATCCAGTCATTAAATCCCAATAGTCCTTCATTCTTCATTATTCTTTTTTCATATTTCGTTATAGAGCATTTGGTGTTCGTACATCAACTTGAAAATCTTATATTTTTTTTCATGAAATTCCGCGTACGATTTATCCGGCTTTATAACGCCTTTGGCCGAACTCATTTTCCTGCAGGCATCCTGCACGGACGCGAAAGCGCCGGTTGCGCGCGCGGCGAGCATTGCCGCGCCTGACAAGACGGCCTCTTCTTCCGAAGGGATGTAAATTTCACAGCCGGTAATATTCGCGTGTTCCTGCAGGAAATACCTGTTCTTCGTGAGGCCGCCGCATGAGGCGATGGCCTTTATGCTGTGGCCGTGCCTGTTCATTTCCTCAAGTATATGCCGCGTGCCGTATGCGATGGCCTGCAATGCGGCCAGATAAAGCGCCGCATAGCTGTTGATGTCGTTATTTAATGTAAGGCCCGATATACAGCCTTTAGCGTCCGGGTTCGCGCGCGGTGACCTGTTCCCGTGGAAATACGGGAGTATATGCAGGTCCTTTGTCGGGAACTTATTTTTTTTTAACAGGTCATCAAGACGCGCGTTCAGGCATTCAAAAAGCGTCTGGCGTTTATCGCGGGCATCCTGCCGGACTTGATTGTATAATGAATTCGTTTGTAATATAAAATCTACAAGTGAACCTGTCGCGCTCTGGCCACCTTCGGTAAGCCACATGCCGGGCATCATGGCGCTGTAATAAGGCCCCCAGACGCCGGGCACGAATATGGGTTTTCCGGATACAGCCATATGGCACGTGGAAGTTCCGCCGATTAAAGACAATACATTTTCAAAAGAAAACCCGGTATTTTTTTTCAGAGGAATACCCGCGACCCCGATGCCGCCTGCGTGGGCGTCTATGATGCCGGCGCCTGCGATTGTATTTTGCGAAAGCCCCAATTCTTGCGCTGAGCGTTCAGTAAGGGGTCCGATCGGCGTGCCCATTGGGCGTATATCGGTTCCGATTTTGTTCTGGTCCAGCAGGTCCTCAAGGCCTGTCCGCGAATAAAAACTCCTGTCCCAACCGCCGTTTTGGCCTTTATGGCCGAGGTATCCCCATTTGCAGACGACGGTGCACAGACTGCGCGCGTCTACGCCCGTGGCCCTGAATGTGAGATAATCCGCGAGGTCCAGGAATTTTGCAGTTTTTTTCCACGATTTCGGCAGGTTTTTTTTCAGCCAGAGCAATTTAGGCGGTTCCTGTTCAGGGGACATCTTACCGCCAACGTATTTTAAGACCACGTGTTTTGTTGAATTTATAAAATCGGCCTCGTTTTTTGCCCGATGGTCCATCCAGACGATGATGTTTTGTTCATTACGGCCTGTCGCGGAAACAGTAACCGGCCTGTCATTGCAATCAAGCGCCACAAGCGAACATGTAGCGTCAAATGCGATGCCTGCGACGTCTTCTTTTTTAATGCCGGCATTTCTTGTTGCTGTCCTGACGGCCTTGCAGGTGCTATTCCAGATGTTTTCCGAGGATTGTTCCGAGAAATCCTGCGCCGGGTGATAGATGTCAATAGATGCGCACCCATAGCCGTGCATCCTGCCTGACAGGTCAAATACTCCTGCGCGCACGCTTCCCGTGCCGGCGTCAACGCCGATTACGAATTTCTTTATTTGTTTAAATTTGTTCAGTCATTAATCCATTAAATCTGTTGTTAGACGCCATATAATTAAACAAAAATAAGGCAAGAATTCAATAAAAAACAAAAAAACAAGCTTGACATGAATTTACAAAAGATCTATAATAATTGGCATAAAGTACGATAGTAAGGAGTCGCATAATGGGGCTTTTAAAAGAGTTATTCGGTTCTAATAAGGAAGAAATCTGGCGCCAGCTAAGCAGTGAAATCGGCGCGAATTACGTTGACGGCGGTTTCTGGGGAGGTTCAAAGGTAGAGGTTCGCACCGGCGAATGGACCATAACGCTTGACACGTTTACCCAGACAACATCAACCGGCAAATCGCATAGCTCTACAACGTATACGCGCATGAGGGCGCCTTTTGTAAACAAGGACAGTTTTCGTTTTACAATCTACCGTAAAAGCATATTCAGCGGGATCGGAAAATTGTTCGGGATGCAGGATGTTGAGGTCGGTTATCCGGAATTTGACGAGGATTTTATCATCAAGGGCAATAATGAGGCTAAAATACGCGCGTTGTTTGCAAATCCGTACATACGCGAATTGATACAGGCACAACCGTCAATATACCTTGAAGTCAGAGATGATGAAGGCTGGTTTGGCAAGCAATTTCCGGAAGGTGTGGATGAGTTGTATTTTTATACCGTAGGCGTCATCAAAGACATAGAGAGATTGAAATTGCTGTATGCGCTTTTTGCCGAGGTCTTAAATCATCTCTGCCATCTGGATTCCGCCTATAAGAATGACCCGAATCTGTAACGTAGTGCCTCAGTCAAGGTGGCATTTTAACATAGTAGTTATAATAGAAAAAACATATAGCGTATAATAGCCCAGCCATTTATGGCTGGGTTTGTATGTCAAAAGCCTGATACTTACGCCATTCATGGCGTTATATTAAGGGCATGAATGCCCTTCATATTTCTCA
>JACRIJ010000119.1 GCA_016220095.1 Planctomycetota bacterium
AGGTAACGCCGTCTTTGCGTTCTTTGCGAACTCTGCGGTTTATTCCGGCCGTCGTACGTCTAACTACGACTACGGTTTAACCGCAAAGGCCGCTAAGCGCGTTTACCTTGCCGCAGTACTGCGACCGAAGGAAGCAGAGCGAAAAGTAAGTGTAACGAAGGGCTAAGTACGGCTAAATAGAAATCAAGAATCCCTGATTTCTGATTTGGTTGCGTCTATGATGCGTTATGGTTACGTACGTTTAAACGGGAACCGGGGCATGGGAAACGAACAACGTCCTTCATTTTGCATGTTGCATATTTCGTAAAAAGAGCGGAGTACGGATGTTTTTTCCGTACTCCGCGTTATATGCGCGCTGAAAAGGCGTTTATAAAGTTATACGTTCTTAATAAGAAAGTTTTTGACTATCTTCCCGCTCTCATAAACTCTTGTTCAGTTATATCCGTGCAGGCGCCTGTCCAGATGTCTATGCGGATGTATTTTGTCACTGCACCGAGTTCTGAAACGCCGTAGACGTATTCCTTGCCTTTTACCAGGGGCACCTGGGCCTTGAAATCGCCGGTTGCCTTATTGTAAATCTTGTCTTTATCCGTATAATCCGTCATGTCTTCGGGATTGAATCCGAGTTTGAGTGTTGCGCCCGGTGCAACCTTGCCGGCGATAACGACGGTTATTGAACCGGAAATGTTCGTAGTGCGGAAGGTTATGCCGACATTGCTTTTTACGGTGACGATTTCCATGGGCATTTTATTCGTTTTCAGGGCGTCAATCGCCTTGTAGATGTTATAAAGCTGGGCGAGGTCCGTAAGGTTAAGTTCATAGGTTATTGATTTTGCCGAGGAATTGAGCACCTTAAAACTGCCTTCGCCGGCTTTTTCATTGAGGATAGTCAATATGGCTTCCTGGCTCTTGGCTTCCATGTTTTCAAATGTCATCGTGCAGGAGACATTTTTCAGGTCCGATAAAGGCGCGGGTTTGTAATCCGGCCTTGCGTTTTCGGCGGATAGCGGGTTTGTTTCGTCACCCGCGTTTTCACTGGCGTTCTCGCCGCCTTCGTCCACTACGCCGAAACCGGAATCATCGCCGGTGTCTGTTGCTTCGGAAACGGGTTCTTTGTCCGGGACTGTGTTCTTGGAGCCGCCGCATCCGGTCATGGCTACGGCCAGGCAGGCTAACAGTATAATGCCTGATACCATAAATCTGTTGAACATACAAACAACTCCTTAAAAAAAGACGTAAAACCTATAAAACACCGACAGTCTTTTTTTACCCTGCCGGCCGGATTCCACGGAATCCATTCTTACACTATCACAATATTAGTAAAAAATCCCGTTTAATGCAAGTTTTTTTTCGCTGAACAACGAAACAACCGAACGGCGACGATATTTACAGGGACTTGACGAGATTTTTCGGAAATTTAATGACTTGGTGACTGGATGATTTGATGATTTGCCCTTCGGACCGCCTCAGGGTAAACGATTACGCGTTGTACGTCTCAATCATTAAATCGCAAATCATCCAGCCACTAAATCCCAATAGTCCTTCATTCTTCGTTTTTCCTTCTTCCTCCTTCGTTTGTGACTCCAGACTCAAGACTCCGTTTGTCCACCGACCGCAGGTCTCGACCTGCGGCTACAACGAACCGCAGATGCAATCTGCGGCTACCAGCGTTCGCTTTATTTATTTTTCAATTCTTTTATCTTGATTTCGGCATCTTCAGCGAACTGCGTATCGGGGTACAGTTTTGCGATCTGCTGGTATTGTGACATAGCGGCCCTGAAATCCCCGTTCTTTTCAAGCCTCTGGGCTTTTTTCATTGACTTCTGGCCGTTGAAGTTTTTCTCGGCAAGGGACGCGGCGTTTTTGGCGTCGGCGTTGTTTTTAAGCGCCTTGAGTTTTTTCTGGGCGTCTTTGGCGCAGGCGAATCCCTCGTAGTTTGAGATGCGCGCGTAAATGTCCGCGGCGCCGGCATAATCTTTGGCATCTTCTTTTTTTGTTGCCGAATCCATCTCCGCTTTGGCGTCTTTTTCCAGTTTTTCAAGTTTGTCTTTTGTGGGTTTCAGGAATTTTTCAGCGGCCTTGATTTTCAGCGCGTCATTAAGGGTTTCAATGGTATCCTTGTAATTCATGTCTTCCCAATTTTCATCGGCAAGCTCGTTTGCTTCGTTAAGCGCGTCGTAGGAATCCGCGTCAAGGCCTTCGCCCATGGCCGTCAGGGCCTTGGCCATGAAGTCTTTCATGTACGGGCCGGCGCCGGGGCCTGAATACAGCACCTGCCCGGAGCCTACGCAGTTGAATTCCCTGCGTATTTCGTTTTTGTCGTATGGCGAGAAAAGCACCTCCGGAAATCCTTTCGTAGCCAGCTTGTATTTGTCGCATATTTCATCCATGAGTTTCCGGTTTTCATCGGCATTCGCGAAAATGACGGAGAATTTTTTAGAGTCCTTAATCATGTCGGGATTGTCAATGATTTCTTTTTTTATGATGGAAAAGGTCGTATTGTCGCAAAATACGAATATAATGGGGCATTGGCGGTCCTTTGCCTCCTTTTGGAGTTCCTGCAGGGACTGGCACCATTTTATGGCAGGTTTTTCCTCCGCTTTTTTGCGCTTTCCATAGGCGGGCAGTGCGGATAATGATACGATTAACACATATACCAATATTTTTTTTAAGTTACACATACGGCCTCCTTAACAACAAAGTCTTCAAGTCTTGCTGATTTAGTGATTTGGTGAATGGATGACTTGATGATTAACGATTGACGAGTACGCGTTCGCACGTCAATCATCCAGTCGTAAATCATCCAGTCATTAAATCCCGCCAGTCCTTCATGCTTCATTTTTCATATTTCCTCCTTCGTTACGGACCACCGGTCACTTTGCAATATAACACAGAGCCGGTTTGCATGAAAATTTTTAGAGCTTCTTTTTCACAAACTGTTCGGCGAGAGCGGCAAAAAAACCGAATATTTCAGCAGGGCTGTGCGAGTCCTGAATGTATTCAACAGGCGCCAATGAGATGTCTTTAGAATACGCCAGTTGCTGTAAAAATAATTTGTCGGGGAATAAATCTCCGAATTTTCTTTTTGCGTTACTGATCAGCCATTCAAGTTTTATCTTCTTCATCCGGAATGAAAAGAATAAATCCACATAATCCCTGTATTGGGCGCGCTTGCCGAGGGCATAGGCTTTGTCCAGGACAATGTCTTTCCAATGGGCAATGCCTATTGGGGAAAGACGGAACTGGGCATATAATCGTGGAAAAGGGAAATGGAGGAAGGTGATTTTCAATCGTGCTTTCGTTGTAAAAGAAAGCTCCTCTTTGGAATCATTGATAATAAGGATTCTTCCGAAAGTGTTTCTGGCCGTACGAGCAAGATTTGCAGGAACCGGTTTTGAGAGAAAAATATCAAAGTCATAAGATCTGCGGTGCTGGAATTGCAGAGCAAGCGCAGTGCCGCCGGACAGGAGTCCGATTTCGGCAAATTTTGCCAGCTTGTAGAATTCTTTCTTTTCCGGTGTCGTTAGAATATCAGTGTATGATTTTGACATAGTTTTTTTCGTTTATTTTCGTTTTTTTAAGGTTTAGAACGATATTTTTTGTAAAGAAGAATGCCTGGGGCGTATATATATTCTGCGGATGGCGCAGGAATGTTTCTCTGACGGTTCTTCTACCGTACGTATCCAACAGCCACTTGATTTGTTTTAATGACCCGTACATCAAAATCTGGTGGATTATGTAAATCCTGTCTCGGTTGGTATCCAGGCGTTTTATGCCGGCAGACCAGAGTATGCCCTGAAAACTGCCGGGCAGTCTTGCCTTGTTGCGGGTGGAATTTCTTCTCGTTGCGGTTTTCATGAATAGATTATATCATTTTGCCGTTGGAAATGCAAATAAGATAAACAAGCCATGTTTCTTTGTTTGACTTCGCGTATTTGGCGTGAAATACTTCTTTAAACTTTATTAGGTCAAGAAACTTCTCAAAGCCGAGCAATCCGCCGAATGTCGTCAATCTCTGGTCACAATACCCGTATGCCATATCAACCCCGATTTTATTAGCATTCCCGAGGCGTTCATTTTTCGCTTGATTTTCGGGCTTTTTTGATGTATACTTCTTTTGTAATTTAACCATCCGGGTTATCTCCTGAAATAAGGTGATTTAGACAGCAATCTTAAATTCATCTTATTTTAACCAGTCCTGATGGCTTTTGCTGTTATTGTGTGCTTCTTGGCGTGCAATGTTTAGGTAGTAAGTCACGGAGAAGCTTTTGTATGCCAGAATTGAATTTAAATGCTTGCCCCTCCCAATCATTCTCTGGTTCAGTTTGTGTTTTGGCTGAACAAGAAAAAGGAGGTATCGAATAATTAGGGATAGGTGTTCCTGATAATTAATTTAAGGGGGAAAAGAAAGTGAAAAAGACAATTAATTCATCGGTATCTTCATTAAAACCGCATCGTCGAAAGCCATCAGCTGTTTCGGATTTGCTTGCTTTATTCCCTACATATCGCAAACGGGATTTTCAGCGCCAAATCAATGAACTGAGAACGGATTACATGAAGGAACTGCGTGAAGCGTATCTCCATGTTGGCTTAGCACTATACGTCGGTGCTGGAGTTTCCCGTTCCATTGGTTTGCCAAGCTGGCCTGAACTTATTCGAGCACTGACACTTACCATGATGACTAAAAAGGTTAAACCTGCATTTGCAAAATTTGGTAAGTTAAAAGAAGAAAAATACTGGCAGGCGATTGCCATGATTCAGGAAGCGGTTAAGAAAAACGTCGATTATGACAAACCCATGCTTATGATGGCTCGCGCCATCAAGGATGAACTTAAAGAAGATTTGCCGTTTGCTATCATACGAACGCTTAGCTGGCATTTGAGGCGTAGATACTATATGATGAACCGGCAAGTAGGACTGGATCAGAGTCGTAAGCATTATTCACCTCTTTTGAATGCACTTGTGAGTCTAGCACGGTCCGAACGAGACGCGAAGGGAGTCCAAGCCATCGTTAACTATAACTACGACGACACACTTGATACTGCACTTAGAGATGGAAATGTACGTTGTATCACAGTGAAAGCAGGAAAAGACCGAGTCCCTCAAGGTGCGTTACCGTGTTATCATGTTCATGGCGTACTGCCAACACTGATGCCTGTGCCTGCTCGTATTGATTTACTAAGAAACACTGGCGAATATGGCAACTTTGTTTTTAGTGAAGATGAATACCATTCCGAATATTCCGATCCATATCGCTGGTCGAACATGACGCAAATCAGTCTCTTGGGCCGATACACAGGTCTTTTTGTGGGGCTGTCGCTTGAAGATCCGAACATTCGCCGCCTCGTCGATGTGACTCACCGTCAATATCCGGAGAGTCATAACTATGCGATTCTTCCACGCAAGCATTCATTGGCAAAGAGCAAGGATACGAAAGAAACAGTCTTGCGAAATTTGTTCGAGCAGGTCGAAACAGCCTCTTTTGAGAAGATTGGCGTGCGAGTAATTTGGGTGGACGGTTTTGAGGAAGTGTCGTATATTCTGCACGAAATATGCACAGGGGAAAAGACTACGTCTGATATTCACCTGCACGGCGAGGATAAGCGTTGATAAGTGTCGGCATTATCCCTTTAATGGAGATTAGGATAAAGACTCTATTTGTTCATGAAATGTAAAGAAAAAAAAGAGACAAGACGAAAAATTTATGGCGCAACTAAAACGAAATGGGGTCAGCTTTTAAGTTTAAGTTTTCAAGGTTAAGGTGTGAGCATTGTTTTATTCTCCTATGACCAGTTATGTTCGTCTATGTACTCTCGGCGAAGTGTCTAAAATTTATTGGGATTCAAAAGGAGTCTAAAGACTTTAAAGAACATGTCGAAAAAAGTTATGCCTTTCTTATTGTCCGTGTGAACATTGTTAACTACGGACAGTTAGATCCTGAGCGTAGCGAAGGATTTTTCTGAAAAAATTATGCCATCCAAAATTTTTGTTGCGCAAAAATTTTGTGTGCAACCTTGCCAACGTTGTTGTCACATATTGGTTCGCTGGCGCATTACTTCGGAAAGTATTATTGCCGATGCGTGGCTCAATGACAGGGAGGCGATGGCGTTTCCATCTATTTCCGCGGCGGTTTCCCGCGCGGGCATGGGTATTGAAAACACGCCGTTGCAGAACGCGCGTACGGCGCCGGACAGGCCGCGTTTTTCGCCGCCTAACGCGATTATTACAGGCGCGGCTAAATCCACATCATACATGGGTTTTTTTGCGTTAGGCAGTGCACCGTAGAGCTTCAGGCCGGATTTTTTCAGTTCCAACAGGGTATCGCTGTCCTTTTCCACTTTCACGAGAGGCATTAATTCGTAAGCCCCGGCAGACGTGCGCGAAAGCGTTACGGAATCAAAATTCCAGATATGCTTTTTCAGCATGACCGCGTGTACGCCCATGGCCCATGCGGTGCGTATGACAAATCCGAGGTTTTGTTCGTCTTCAACGCCCTCAAGCAGGAGCAAAAACGGCCTGGTGTTTTTGGACTTGACTATTTGAAAGAGTTCATTGACCGGGGTAAGCGGTTTGGGCGTGCAGATGGCTACAAGGCCGCCGTGGGTGCCGCCCTGGGCCGCGGCGTCAATCTCCTCGGGTGAAACCTGCTTGACAGGCACGTTCATCTTCCGCGCCAGTTCCAGCACGGGGCCGGTCTTTTCAGGATTGGCGTTCCACGCGCAAAGTATTACCTCGAATTTCCTCTGCCTCGCCGTCAATGCGGCGAAGATGCACTGCCTGCCTTCTAAACGGTTCATAACGTGCAAGTTTACAGAAATCCGTCGCGAATAGCAAGAAATAATGCTCCGTTTTGTTTGACTTCATAGTTTTTTTTTGATAATATTAAGAGGAATATAGCTATGGAAAAAACACTAAAAGTTATTAATGATATGAAACTTGCCGGCATAATCAAGGACTATGCCGTTGGCGGTAGTATTGGAACGATGTTTTATACGGAATCATTTCATACCAAAGATCTGGATATTTTTGTTTATCCCAAGATAGTTGCTGGTTTAATTCGTCTTGATGAGATTCATAATTATCTCAAATCAAAGGGATACCGGTGGGAAGGACAATATGTAATCATAAAAGGAGTGCCGGTAGATTTTATCCCTGTTTATGATGAGCTTACCCAGGAAGCGCTTAAGAAATCGGTTATTAAGGCATTTGGGAATCTTAAAGTCAAGGTGTTCAGACCGGAATATCTGATTGCTATAGCCATTAAGACAGGAAGAGAACAGGATTCTATTAAAATCATCAGGATAACAAAAGAAGCCTCTCTTAATAAGAATTTACTGTTTGATATTTTGAAAAGATACAACTTGAAATATGAGCTTAAATAAGGAACAGTTACAACAGTGTTGGCTGGCTGCCCGGAAAATTTTCAAGGCAAAGGGGAAAAGCCGGAAATTATGGGCAAAAAAGCCTATAGAAGTCAAGATTAAGGAATTGATTCAGCTTCAGAAGGCCATGGTTAAGGCTAATCCTGAATTTCGCAATAGCAGGATAATTCCGTGGAAGATATGAAGCAGTATCGCGGCTGGAAGTGTTTCATGAATTTAAGGTGTAAGATTGCAGATTTAAGATATTTTTAGAATGAAAATGAAATTTCATTTTTTTATAAAAGACGCTGCCCCATTTCCGAAATTGATTACCCATGACATGTTTGTCTTGCCTACGCCCATCTGGGTATAGGGTTCCAGAACGAGTTCCCTGTGGTGTGAAGGCGAGTTATACCAGCCGTTGAATATGCCATCCGCGTCCAGCATGTGCATGGCGGCGTTCTCGCCGACCAGCGTGCCTGTGTACTTTTCCAGCATGGCGCGTTTGAGAGGGTTTTCCCTTCCAGGCACGTTTTCCTCGTGGCCGCAATACTTGTTCGCGTCCATGTAATCGGCGTGTTTTTTCGCGGACGTGTACAGTATTTCATTCATTTCCAGCACGCGAAGCCCCATCATTTCCCTGTATTCGTTCGTGAGCTGGACGATTCGTTTTTCCTGGTCGGTCATGCCGGTCTTGATTTTCGCGTTGGACTGCCAGGCCTTTTTATTATGGGCGATAAGGTCGGTTTCCTTTTTATCCAGGGCGATTTCCTTCAGCAGGTTTTCGTTTTCAGCCGGGACGTTTACGGACATCTGTGTGAATATGCCGTTTATGGCCTCAATCAGGTCCGCGTTTTTCTGCGCCGCGGCCGGCAGGGCGGGGAGGCTTTTGGACGCGGCAGTCCAAAGCTCCTTGATTTTTGCCGTTTTTTCGTCAATAACCTTCTGGTTCTGGTCCGCGAGCGGATTGGGCTTGGGCGGGTAAAATTGTTCGTCATTTACCATCTTCAGGGTTTCAGCTCGGAGCTTGTTCAGCTCTTCTTTTTTCTTTTTCAATGCCGAATTCTGGTTTGAACCGGCGGATTTTTTTACGGCCTCGGCGAATTCGGTCCTTTTTTTGGACAGAGCTTCAACGAATTTGTCTTTTAACGCCTTGCGCTGTTCTTCGGGCATATCCTTTGCCGAAATTATATCCGAGAACTCCTTGAAATATTCCTGGAATTTTTCCGGCACGGCGTCTTTGCCGGAGAATTTTTTTGCTACGGCATCGGCCTTTTGTTCCGGGGTCTGCGCAGGCGGTTCGGCGGGTTTATCCTGCGCGAGGAGCAGGAGCGGAAACATGGCCGTAGAAAGTAAGGACAGCAGGAGTTTTTTCATGACAAGGATTTCCTTAGAAACCTGCTACAGCGCTGAATATCAGGATGCCTGCAGGTCCCATCGGTGAATCCGATGTTATGGTTACCTGGCCCGGGGTTTCGGTGGTATACGAAACTGAGCCGGTGAATTCATTTATGGAGTCAAACATATCATCACTTCCCAGGATCATGGCAAGGGGCGATGATTTGAGCCCGTTAAGGTCGAAATACATGAGTTTAGATGCCTTTTTCGGCAGGAACGCGGTTTTTTTCTTGAAATCCTCTGAAAATGCCAAGGTTTTTTTGTCCTTGAATTCATCAACTATTTTTTCCAGGCTTTCGCAGGAGCCGGCAAATACGAAGTACTTGTTCTCCAGGAAACAGTAGGCGGCTTTGGAAAATTCGCCGTACTCCTCGCTGTCGTTGTATCTTATGGCAACATCCTTGTATTTCTTTTCATTAAACAGTTCGTTTTCGCTCTCTGTAATAGCGGATTCTATTTTTTTCGCGATAACCGCGGCGGCATTCGCGTCTTTTACCGTGCATGCAAAACCGCCGTCAATGCCGAATTCGCCGCCGGTTTTTATGAATATGGCGGTTTCGCCGTTGACGTTCCCGGCGATTTCATCAAAGGTTACTCCGATGGTTTCCTCGGCTTCCTTGATGTTCCCGAAAATATCCTCGTTTTCAAACAGATACGGCTCTACGTCGGAGAGCCATTTCTGGATATTGGCCCATGTAGCCTTGCCGTCGCCCGCGTTGGCCCATATGCACAGGAAAGAGTCCGAGGGCATGACATTGAACAGGGTATTTTCCGCGGCCGGCTGGTTGAAGAATGTCTTGGCAAGCTGGTTTTCCCCTTGGGTGAAAAACGCGGTTTTGCTCATGAATTTTCCGTCGGTTTTTGAAGAAGCCATACCTATGGAGCCGAGCGTGTTAAAATCAAGCCCTTCAAAAAGCGAGGCCCAATACTTTTTCGACCACTCTTCTCCTTCCATGCATTTTTCCCATCCGGTCCTGAAGGCCGCGAAATCAAAATATCCCCTGAGAAAATCATTATTGCTTTGGATGGCCTTTGTCTTCAGGTATTTCGCGTTTGTTGCGAGCGATTTGGCAGGCGCGGTTTTGGTCGCCGTTACGAATGCCTTCAAGGTATTCGCGTTATTGCTGAGGCAGAAATATTTGTTTTGCGCCGTGCAGAGAAGCAGTTCTTCATTTTCAAAAAGGAAGCTCATGGATTCGGAAAGGACTTCGCGGTTTTCATCGCTGGAAACGCCGTATATTTTCACGTTGGCCGCAGAGTCAGTTTCTTCAAGGACTGATTTTTTCACCGCGCTTTGCAGAAGGCCGTCAAAGAAAGCGCAATTGTCCGTCTGCAGTGTAAAGAGTATGGACGGTTCGTACTCCATGTACACCTTCTGGAAATCCGTTATGGCGAAATTGACGGAGGTGATGGAATTCAGGGCTTTTTTCAATTCGTCTTTGTTTGCGCCGGTTTCTTTTGAGAATTCACCCAGCCAGTCGTTGATTCCTTTTTCAATCCGGTCTTTCGTGGATTCTTCATCCCCGGAGGCCGGGAGTTTTGTTGAGAGGAACTTCATGGCGGCGTCAAGGCCTGCCGGGCCGGCCTGCATGTATAGTATGGTATTTTCCGGAAGCATGGCGTCAATGGACGAATTGGCAGGTATGGTGCCCGTGGAGCAGATGAGCGCGAGTATGAAAAGTACGCCTGAAAAAACCGATTGAGCGGCATTCATAATATAAACTCCTTAATAAATAGAGATTTAAGATTTTAGATTTTGTGAAAAAATCTTACTTTTATATTATACAAGACCGGATTTCGTTTTGCAAGTATTTTTTCAGGTTGTAGCGGGTTCCTTTCACGTTAAATTTTTCATAAGCAGGCAGTATGAAGCAGGGAGAAGGCAGGCTGACGCACCGTTCGTCGTCCGTCGTCCGTCGTTCAACTGTCGCCTGTTCACCTATCACCTTTCATCGTCGTCCCTCGCTGCTCACTACTGGTTACTGTTGTGACAACTCCTTCGCGCGTTCCGTTGCCTTGACGACGGCCTTGATAAGCGAATGCCTGATGCCGCCGTCTTCAAGTTCCATGATGCCGTCAATAGTGCATCCGGCAGGGGTGGTTACCATATCTTTTAATTTTGCGGGGTGTTCGTTGGTGGTAAGCACCATTTTTGCGGCGCCGTACATTGCCTGGGCTACGAGTTCAGTGGCGGTTTCGCGGGGCAGGCCGACTTTTACGCCGCCTTCGGACAGGGCTTCTATTATTATATACAGGAATGCCGGGCCGCTCGCGCTCAGGCCGGTAACTGCGTTCAGGTGTATTTCGTCTACTATCATGGTTCTGCCGAGGCTGTTGAAAACTGCCATAGCCTTTTCAAGGTCTTCAGGAGAACAGTATCTGCCGGCGGCTATGCCGGTCATTCCGCATTGGATGGTGCAGGCGAGATTAGGCATGGTTCTTATGACTGGGATTTTTTTACCGAACGCATCTTCAATAGAAGACGCGGTAACCGAGGCCGCAACCGAGATAACGAGTTGTTTCGTGGAAACAACGGGCCTTATTTCCGCGATGACGGATTTCATTGCCTGGGGTTTGACGGCGAGTATTATGATGGACGCGTTTTTACAGGCGGTTTTATTGTCTGTAAATACCGGAATGCCGAGTTGTTTGGACTGTTTCTCAGCGGTTTCCTTGTGCCTTGTAGTGGCGCAGATATTATTTTTAGAGGTTGCGGAGGTATTGGCAAGGCCGCGTATGATAGCCTCGCCTATCTTGCCTGCGCCGATGACGCAGATTCGTTCATTTTTCAGCATTATTGTAAATCCTAAACACTGCCGTATAAACACCGGCATAAACCAAAAAAGTAAATTACTGATAAGAGAAAAAAGCAATTATTGTGCCAAAAACATGGCTTAACAGTTTATATGTTTTTCGTAACATGTTAAGGCACAATGTATTGAGATGCACGGTATTTCCCCGGCTGGGATTTTGTTAGAAGGCTGTCAAGCGGAACATTTATGTTGCAAGATGCGCATCAATATGTTACGAAATGCGATGAAACCTATTGATGTCTTTCAGGATTGATTGTAAAATCTTTTTTTACTTTGCGTTGCCCTCAGGGTCTATCACCGTTGCCGCGGAACAACATCCGCAGTCCTCGTACAAAAATTAGCAGGGCCTAAGCGCGGACCGTTATTTTTTCTTCGGGTTTTCCGCTTCTGCTTTGGACTTGAACAGTTCTATGAATTCCGTAGTCACGTTCTCCCATTCCTTGCCGAACAGCATCAGCAGGGTCTGCTTTACTACCTGCGGGTTTTCTCCGAGTGCGGAATATGTCCCGCCGGATGCGTTTGCCATGCTTGTGTAAACGGATTGGGCCTGCTGTTCATACGGCGCCATGTCCGGCGTTTTCGTATGGATGCTGTTGATTATAAATTTTTTCGGCTTGGATGGTTTTTCCGCGCCGCTCGCGACTTTCTTTTTAGCCTTGTTTTTCTTATTGTCTTTCGGCGGGGCCGGTACAAATGTCCCGTTTGCGGCGTCTTTTGCCATCTGGATGGTTCTGTCCGTGTCGCCCGGATGAGGCGGCGCGTCGCTTACGAATACGAGCACCTTCCATGTATCATCGCGCCATTCCAGTTCAGGGTCCGAAAGGGCAACTTCAAGCGCCTTGTCAACTCCTTCTTCCCAGTCTTCGCCGCCTACCGCGCCGAGCTGGCGGTTGACCGCTTCCTGTATGACCTTCATGTCCGAACTCAGCGCAAGGCCGACCCATGCGGCGTCGTTAAAGCAGACAAATCCGATTTTTGACGATGGCGCCAGGGACATTACGATATTTACAAGAAACCTGACTTCTTTCTGCACGTTATCAACCGCGGGTCCCATGCTGGCTGTGATATCACAGCAGAAAACCAGGTCAATGCCGTTTTTGTTCAGGTCTTCCAGCCGTTCTACTTCAGTGGCGGCAAAACCTCTGCCGGATGCAACGCCGTTGGCAGGGGCTGGCGCTGCTGCGGCGGGCTTGGCCTTAAGTTCGCGAATGGTTGCGGCATGGTCAGGCAAAGCGCCGGTATTCTTTTCAATCCATTCCAGCCACTTTTTCTTCTTGTCGGCAGGTTTCTTTTCGCCTGTCAGGTTTGAAATCAGTTCAAGCGCCTTATCGGTTGCGAAGGGCTGTTTTTTCAGTTCCAGAAAATTGTCAATTACGGTTTGCATAAGTTGGATGCTTTTTATCCGGCCCATGCAGTCGGTGTTTGAACTTGCCGCGCCCGCGAGCGCGTAGGTGCGCAGATCCTGGTTTGAACTTTTTAAGGCGTCAAGGAGCATGGATTCGTATATGTCGTACGCCTTTTGGTTGCGCACTTCCATTATTGCGAATAGTTTTATGACCCAGTTTTCATTGCTGATGTATGCCTTGACAAGTTCGTCGGTTTTGTCCTGGGCCCGTACCGTCAGGGCGCAGAAAAACATTAAACCTGCCAATGCAATTGTAAAATTGATTTTTTTCAACATGCCGTAGTCCTTCCTGTAAAAAAAACGCATTGTCAGATTTCCGATGCCTTCCAGCCGATAAGCCGTCCGTTCATGAAGAAGTAGTATTCTTTTGCCCTGGTATCCGCGGAGAAATACATCCATTCTTCAATGGGCGCGGAAGTCGGTTTATCCGTATGGATATGTTTTGAGACCGGTTTGCCGCGCAGTGCGATGATATCGTCGGGGCAAAATGGCGGGCAGACGCCCGATGGCCGTTCCTGCGGTTCGTGTTTCATAATAAAATCTCCCATTAAACCTTAATTCTTAAATCTAAAATCTTAAATCGCATGTCTGTTTCGTTACTTCGTCAATCGTGTAATGAAACAGCCTCTGCTTTTCGCGTTCTGGTTTGCTAATGATTCCAGGCTGTCGGCCTGGGCTGTTTCCAATTCGCTGACGGTTTCGTAGTTTTCGTAATTCGTGGCGGTTCCCGCGCCGTTAGCGGCCTGGGCGGTTGCCTGTACGGTTACTGTTATTTCATCCGGCAGGCTTATGCTTTGTCCGTCATTCGCGAATACTTTAAACTCGTAAGCGCCTGTCATGTAAGCGATAAAATAGGGTTTTTTTGACGTGCTGTTGTGCAACACCACGGGTACGCCCGCGGTTTGTTCCCATGTAAACGATAAAGCATCGCTTGTTGTCAGCCCGTCCGGATCCCATAAGGGATCGGTGCTCAAATCGGCGCTGAGATATACGATTGTGCCGATTGCTCCGGTAATGTCGGCTCCGGCATTGGCTGTAGGTACGCCGTTGGCAACGGTATCTATGATAAGGAATATTTCTTCTGACGCATTCAGCCCGTTTTCATCCGTTACGGTCAACCGGAAGCCGTAAGAGCCGGCAATTTGCGGTTTGAAAGTTATTGAGGAATTCGTACTGTCCGCGATAATCATTGCAGGGCCCAGGGTCTGGACCCACAGGAATTCCAGGTTGCCTTCGCCGGCGCTTGCAGTGCCGTCAAGTGTTACGATTGTGGGCGCGGAAAATATCCTGTGGTCTCCGTCAGGGTCAAGTACCGGGTCAATGGATATGGCGGCTGACGGGGCTATGGAATCCTTGCCGGGGATTACGGTAACTTCAATTTCAATCGGTATGCTTTCGCTGGTTCCGTCGTTGACCGTGAGTTTGAATTTATAGTTTCCTGAAGTAGCCGGATAAAATATAAGAAATTCCGAATTTGTGTCCGTAATCAGCACCTGTTTGCCGTAAGTCTGTTCCCATAAATATGAGAGTTCGTCTTTGTCCGGGTCGGCGCTTTCCGAGGCGCTTATGATTACCTGCTGGCCGGCATAAGGCGGTTCGTTTGAGGGATAGAGTATTTTTGCGGATGCCTTGGGCAGGCTGTTTGAATCGTCGTTTACCCCGATAGTTACTGATACCGGCGCGCTGTACGAACTGCCGTCGTTTACAATGAGCTGGAATACGTAAACGCCGGACTTATCCGGTACAAAAGTCGGCGCAACGGAATTCGCGTTTGACAGCGTGACATCCTGCGGGCCTGACAGCTGGGACCAGAAATACGAAAGGGCTGATGAGTTAAGCGATTGCGATGATGATGAGTTTGTATCTGAGCTCAGTGTGCCGTTGAGTTGAACAGGTGTTCCGGCGGAGACAATCTGCGTAACGCCCGCGCTCGCGACCGGTACGGTATTATTCTGGGAATTTATCGTCAGATATACCGTATCAGTATCCGAATTTCCCGCCGTATCAGTTACGGTAAGCTGGAAATCCAGCAGGCCTGTGATATTCGCGCTGTTGAAGCTTGCGGTTGCTGTCGCGGCGTTTTGCAGATAAACAGTCGTGCCGCTTGTTTGTTTCCATTCGTATGAAAGACCGTCGTTATTCGGGTCGCAGGAACCGGAACCGTCAAGAATTATGGCAGGTCCTGAGACGCAAGTCCTGTCCGGCCCGGCATCGGCGAACGGCGCGATATTGTTAATGGTAATCGTAACAGTGTCAGGATTGCTGTAGTAATATTGCGATGTTACAATGAGTTGCATGACGTAATTGCCCGGGATGTATCCCGTGAAATACGGCTGGGCGATTGCGGGATTGTTCAATTGCATGTCCACTGCTTCTGCCGGATAAGACAGAACCGTCCATTCGTAAGACAATGTCCCGGCGGGATTTTCCATATCGTAACTCTGCGAACCGTCAAGATAAACCGCCGTTGGATTTATGGCAACATCATCGCCCGCGTCCGCAACAAGGGCACTGCTTAAGGACATCTCGGTTGGATTGCCGGTATCCCCGTTTTCGGTATCCCCTGTGCCGGTGTCTCCATTGCCGGTATCGCCGTTATTATTGCCGGTGTCCGGTAAAGAGATTGTGAAAGTCCATGCGGAGCTCCAACCCGACGTATTGCCCTTGCCGTCCGTTGCCTTGACATGCCAGTAATAAGTGCCGTTTGAAAAAACCGCGCTTGTTGATGCCGATGAGAGGTTGTCTGTTGAGGCGTAAACGGGCAGAGAGAATGAGTTCGAGTCGTCGATTTCCACGGTATAATAAATGCCCGTGGCGTCGGTAACGGACGTCCATGAAAATGAAATATCGGCGCTTTGCAGTGCGGAGCCGTTGGATGGGGCAAGGGATATGGGTTTTGAAGGCGAAAGGGTATCGCTCGCGGTGGAGAATTGGCATGGTATAAATCCGTTCGTATCGCCTATGTCGTTTGAGCCGTTGGGGGCGTATTGGTATGACGGTATGCCGTTCGTGCCCGCAGTGTCGGGCAATGTTACTGTTATTTTATTCTGGCTGAATGAGATATTGGAATTGGTCAGGCCTGAAAGCAGGTTTGTTGAACCGTCGGCATCCGTTACCTGCCAGTCGGCTATGTCTCCGGCGCTCGTAATAGTGTTGTTGAAAGTAAATGTAAGGGTGTTTATCCTGCCGTCGCTGTCCGTGTCATCGGCGGAAAAATTCGTGATAATCAGCGTATTGGTTGTTACGGTTATGGGCGAAAGAGATGCGATTTTTGACGCCGTGCCGTCCACATCCGCGAGATTGCCCACGGTTGAAGAATAGCTGAGCGTGAATGAAGACGTCAGGTCAGCGGTTCCTTTTTCATTAAGGGCGAATCGTATCGTGCCCGGGGAGGTCTCCGTGCCTGAGGCTATGGTATGGGAAAAACTGCCGTTTTCCGTGAGCGTGAATCCCAGGCCAGTCGTAACGCTGGAGGCGGTTCCAAGGATGTCCTCGCTCAGGTTGATTTGCAGGACGTCAACCTGGTTGTTGTAATCACTGTCATACAGGAAAGCGGCAGTTATAATTGGAGCTGGTATGTAGAAAGCCGTTTCAGTTGAATAATTGCCCCATACTCCGTTGTTGTCTTTATATCGCACATGCCAGTAATATATGGCGCCGTCGTCATTTATGGCGCCGATATTTAGCGTCTTAGACGTCAGGTCCGTCAATGTTTCTCCGGAATCATAGGCGGGCGATGAGTAATCTCCGGGTGTTGCTGTAATTTGCCATTGGCTTGACGCGTGGGTATCGGCAATATCGGAATCAGAGAACGCGTTTGACGATAACGCGGGGGTGATGGTGCCGGGTATTTCCATGTCAGCCGGCGAAGTATTAACCGGCGCGTTCGGGGCATGGTTGTAATTCATTGACACATCAAGCAAGACCGGTTCAGCGGCAATGCCCGTGCCTGTGAGGGATGCCTTGTACTGCACATAGCGCCCGGAAGATGACACTGAAATATCGCCGTTGGTTACATCTTCCCATGCGGGCGATGAGTCAGTCCAGCCGGTGGCGTTGGACGCGCGGACCTGCATGGTGATTGTACCCGAGCCCGAGGTATTCCATGAAATGGAATTTATGACTGCGTCATCTGCGCCGGTATTTTTTGCCGCGGATGTAAATGTGCCTGAGGTTTTGTACGGGATTTGTTCAAGGCCGCCCACGGCAACGGCGGGTTCGGTTGCGGCGTATTTGCGCAGACCTGCCCAATACACATACAAATCCACTCCGCCGAAGGCGGCGTTTACATCGCATATGCCTAAGAAAATATCGTGATTTACGGATGAAGGCGGATAGGTTATCATCGTATTCGTGTAGGTTGTAGGATTGCTGTAAAGGTAATAATATGACCCGGTACCGTACCATTTGACCATGGCACGGACAGCGCTGTTCATAAGGATGCCGGTAATAGTTTCTTCCCTTGAGGTTCCGTTGGACTGTTCCGCATAGGCATTCCAGTTGTCTATAGGTTCTCCGAAGCCGGTGTGTTTATAGGAGGCGGCGAGGGCTGTAACGCCAGCCGCAGGCGTAGCCGCTGTCTGGTCGTAAAAACCGTGGAAGGCGGTGCCTTGCGTGCCCATATCACCCGCGATGGTGAGAAGGTATTCAAGCGTGTAATTGGAACCGTAATTGGGTATGCTTCTGACGCCTTTCCAGTTGTTTGCGTTTGAGTATGCGTGCAAATATCCGGTAATTTCTTCCAGGGTGCCGCCGGCCGCGTTGAGGGATTCCCATTTAGCGGGCGATATGGCGTTGTCTTCAAAATCATCAAAGAATTCAAATGTCGTCTCGCCGTTGGAGATGTTTTTTGCGGCAGGCTGTCCGTAGTACATGTAAATTGTTTTTGTTGATGCGGACAGGGAATCCGTCTTGATCCAGATTTTTGTTGTGGTGGAATTAGGGCCGGATTCTATCCAATACGGATAATTTGCCGTCCAATCTTTTTCGTTGAAGCTGTTTGTGGGGCTGAACCTTAAGTCTGAGCAATCGGCATTGAGATGTCCCAGTAAGAACAAGGCGTTCGTGTTAACCGTTGCCTGCACCTGGAAATTGGTCTGCGTCGGTCCTGCGGAGTTATCAATGGTCAGTGTCTTCCGGTATGGCCAGATTCCCGCATCGGCATTCCACGGGATTCTTGATGACGCGCTTACCGAAGGTTCGGCGAGGGCGTACTTGCGCCTTTCATAATGGGTTTTTACTTCATTCGCGTCAAGGGCGCGTTTGTATATGCGCGCTTCATCCACGTCGCCCTGATAAGGGCCGTAGCCGGAACCGCCATCGCCGAACATGTAACACGGATAGACGTTTGTCCTTACGCTGGTAAGCCCGGTCCTGACCAGTGCGCCGTTGAGGTAGAGTTTAGGCTGTTTGTTCGTGTAAACCACGGCTATGTGGTTCCAGCCGGAAAGCGCGATGGGATAGGAAAGCAGTGCCGGCAGGTATCCGCCGGCGTGTTCAAATACCTGTATTGCGTTTGTGCCCACGGAAATTCCCGCGCCGGCGTTTGCGCCTGGTTCAAATATTGCCATTATCGCGTAACTCTGGCCGGTCGTGCCTGTGGCCCCGGATGTGGCTTCGCCGACTATGGTTACTGCTTTTTCCGGTTTTGCCCAGATTTCCATGGTGAAGGTATTTGGTATGGTAGTAATATAACTTCCGTTAACATAATTCCCGGTTACATTGTTGAGATACAGGTGCGAGCCTGACGAGAATTTAGAGTCGCTGAGACTGCTCCATTGTCCGCCGTCCGTAGGTTGCCACGGCACGGTGCCGGTTATGGTGGCGGTTCTGCCTTTGCCTGAGGAGTCGGCGACCGTAGTGCCAGAACCTTCATCCATGTGCCAGAGGCCTTCAAGGTCCAAATCGCTGAAATCCTTTACGAATACCGCGTCAAGGTTGGAAACGGTTTTGGCATCGGGCGAACCGTAGTAAACATAAAAAGAGGTTCCGTTTGCCGGTATGGAAGGGACTTTTACCCAGTAGGTGGCCTTGGTTCCTGCGGTGAAAGATTCGCGCCAGCATCCGAATACTTTTCCGGAACTGTCGCCGAACCTGACATCCCTGAAGTCCTGCTGAACTTCATTTGCCCCGGCCTCAAGGTCAATTTCTCCGGCAACCGTGGAGTTGTAGTTCAAGACGATTTTTACCTGGTGATTTGACAGGGCCGCGCCGGCATTGTTGGTCAGGGAGATGGTTTTTCTGTACGCGAAAACAAGGTTTTCCTGTTCTGCATATACCGATGTTGCCGGTTCAATGGACGCGTATTTTCTCGTGCGTACGTCGTCCACATAAAGGTATGTGGCCGCGCTGAGTATTTGAAAGGCGATTTTATCTGAGGCAGTGGCCCATGTGGTATTGTCCTCCATCTGCGTGTTGTTCCAATATACAGTGTATCCGCTTGCGGGTTTAAGCGTGATTCTCTGCAGTGTTTTTGCCGTCGTATGGGTGCCGTTTGTAAAATCCACTCCGTCAAGGCGCCTTATGAGAGAAGCGCCGGCGGAATTTCTTTTTACAACAAGGCCGCTGTTGTAATTCAGCGGATTGACCGAATACCCTTCAAATGTATCAATAACCGTGGATGATGTCCGCGAGTACCATTCTATAACGGCCGGCCTTGAGATTGTTGAAGTTGTAGCCATGCCGTTTGTGTTCCAGAGGCTATTTCCCGTAAGGCGCGCTTCGCCTGCTAATATCTGCACATTACCCGCGGTGCTTTGAGTCAATGCCCATCTGCTGAGGTCAGTGCTGAAATCGTCAAAGAAATCAAATGTATCCGCGCCGCTTGAGGCGCTTACAGCCGCGGTGTTGCCGTAGTACATATATATGGAGGACAGGCCTGCGGGCAAGGAGCCGGGTATTTTAACCCAGGCAGTTCCGTCTTTTTCAAGCCAGTATCCGCCGCCGTTGGATGCTTTTATTTCCGTGGTGCCGTCTGATTTTGTAAAGCGCGTATCGGTATAATTCAATTTCGCATTGCCGGCGTAAAGGAGATTAATTTCGTTCGAGGAAAGCGGCCTGTTGTACACGCGGACTTCGTCAATGGAACCGTCAAAGAATTCGCCGCCTGCGGGCGCGCTTCGTCCGATCTGGACTGCCGTGGAAGTTACGCTGACGGCTCCGGGTATGTTTGAATCAATCTGTTTGCCGTCCAGGAAGAGCCTGCGGTTCAGGCCGTCATAGGTAACGGCAAGGTGGTGCCACGCGCCGGAGAGGTTGCTTACGCCGACAAGCAGGTCGTTCCCCCAGAAATAATGTTTGATCTGGTAAGTGCCGCCGCCTTCGCCGTACGCGAGACGCAGGCAATTGGATTGGTTGGCCGCGCCCGAACCCCAGGAAATAATCGCCCTGGAGCTGTTATGCACGTCCGGTTTTATCCATGCCATCATGGTGAACGCACTGCTTCCGGTCGGTATATTGGTTGCGGTGGGAATGTTGACATAATCATCCGTGCCGTCAAAATTGACTGCGCCGTCGGGATTGCCGGTTGTCCACGCCATACCCGCACCGTTTGCGTTTGTCGCCGCGCCGTGGTTCATGTTTCCTGACGAGTCAGTCAGGCCGGCGGTTGTGCCGTTTGCTATGGAGCCGCTCTGGCCGCCTTCAAGATGCCATGACGCGACAAGGCCTGTTTCGTTATAAACAGGGTTTGATACCTTTACCTGGTAATCCGCAAGCGCTGAACCTGTTGTGTTGTCTATGGTGATAAGCCTGCGGTACGGCCAACCGCTGTTCCACCAGTTTGACGCGGCTCCGGACCAATTGTCCGTTGATGCTATCTGTACGGAGTCGGAAACCGCATCAGTGCCGTTCGGGTTGCCTGCGGAAAAATCGGCAGTTGTAGTCTCCTGCCAGGTGTTGGCAGAGACAAATAATGCCATCATTAAAATCAGCGTTGTCAGATAAAATACGCGCATTTACTGAACCTTTAATTAGAACGATTTATGCCACGAAGTCGCGAAGACACGAAGGACGTTATTTGAGATTCGGGTTCCGAGGTCCGGGGTTCGCGTTCCGGCACCCGGGTCTCGCGGAGTCTGGGGGCAGGAGTACGTCGTTTCGTTAGTCGTAAATCTCTTAAAAGTCTCTTAGAGTCCCTGTTCTTTACGAAGGAGGAAGAATGAAAAATGAAGAACGAGACGAACGAAGTCGCAAATCAAAGAAATTGTCGTGTCTCATTCAGGTCTCTTAGAGTCCCTGTTAAAAAGTCGTCGTCGTTTAGTGGTTTAGTTGTTCAGTTCGTTTGAGAGCCCCGATTGTTAAACCGCAATTTTCGTGCCAAAATAACGCGGCTTTCGCCTTTTCGGAATGTGTAACTTGTTGGTTTTCAGTGGGTTATGATTTGAAATGTACTGTACGGCGGTATGTTATTCCGGACGTGCCGGGCGGAACATTTATGTTACGGAAAACGGAATATAATGTTACGGCGGCGGTAACCGGTAGCCAGTAGTGAGTAATCAGAGATGGGGCGAAGAACAGATGAGCATTTGAAATTTACAGTTTTCAATAGATATGAAACAGACGGTCGTTTCCGCTATTTGTTTTTTGGCAATTGAACGCTGTTTTTCAGCGGGGTGCCGACAAATTCTTTTACTTCGTTTATTTTTGCCAGTATCTGAGTTATACGGTCTTTAATTGCGGGGGAGGCAGAATCCATTGCCTTGGATAGATAAGGTTCTGCTTGAGGGCCGATTTCAACCAGCCTATTGGAATTTTCATCGGATGTTCGCGCGTCTTCGGATATTGCTTTTCCGATTAAATTCAGGATGTCAGTTTTACCAATCGTTTTTTCCTGTTCCCATTTATTGAAAATTTGGCGCATTTCAAATTTGTGAAGGCCGTCAAATCGCACGTTATAATTATTCGTGGAAACGCTTTTTAAGCGGGCTGTTTTTTCGGTGATGGCAGCATTAATTTTTTCAAAAAGAAATTTTACATTATCGTCTCCTGTTTTTGCCAGTAAACTCGTCAATCCATTATCATATACTGCGATTTGATACAGGCAATTTTTCAAGGCCGAATCATCGGAATTTTCAAGTGCGTTTAAATCTTCTTCCAGAAAAGGAACCAATGCGGATAATAAATATTCCGCCGGCAGCGCTATATTCTTGGCGGATTCAATTGATAAGAGCGTCATTTCCAGTCTTAGTCTGTTGTTTTTTGCGTTTTCTATTGCTTCTTTAGCCCATTCTGCGCGAGTCATGTCAGCATGGCGACGATACCATTCGCCTAAATCCTGTTGAGCGTCCCGGCTGAGGCGGTCATACTCGTGAAAAGTCAGGGCTTTTATTTTTTTTTCTATGAGATAATGGGAGTCAAGGGAAATGTTTCCGATTAACGAAATAACCGGGGGAACGATTTTCTTTACGTCACCATCCGTTAAATTTTTTTCAGGTATTGACATCAATGCGGCCAATCTGAGGTAATAATATTCACTTTGCAGGGCGGAAAAACAATCGTCACTGCGCCAGTTTTCTTGGCTGGTCTCGTGATAATGCAGGATTCTTTTCGCCTCGTCAACGTATGGCAGCGGTTTGTCCGGGTTGAGCGGCATAATAGACGCCCTTGCAGGGCCGCTTCCTTCCATAAATTCACAAATATTGTAAGTTCCGTCTTGTTCCTGCTTAAGGAATATAATTAGTACATCCCCTTTATTAACTTCAAGCGGCACCGGCTTTGGCGCAGTTTCGTATGTTTTCACCGTAAGCGTTTCTGTAATATTTTTGTCTGGTTCAAATCCAATTATCGTTATTTTTATTTTGCCTGATAGCGGGCCTTTTAAGGATTGTTCTATTGAAATCCCTGCCGAAACGAAGCCTCCGGAGTTTTTTTCGGTTTCGTCAACTCGTCCCACTATGATTGCGCCGCAATGGATTATAAGTTCGTCGTAAGACGGGAATTCAGGAGACTTGTTATTCTTTCCATGTTTAGTTGCGCTTTCAATACGAAATGGATTAACAACGGTGATTGATTCTTTTCGGGTTTGCTTGTCTTTGCGTTCCGGAATCAGGCGATAGCCGCCGTATCCTGCCATGAGAACCGCTAATATGACTGCGGCGAATTTAAACAAGGCCGGTGGCGTGGAAAGTTTCGGGCTTGAGTTTCCTTTTTGACCGAAGCGGTACGGTCTTAAAACTGCTTTCAGGCATTCCTTGTCACCTTGCGCCCGGTTGACGGCTTCTCTGCATTCGGAACATTCTTTAAGATGCGTGTCCAGTTCATTTTTTTCGGTTTCAGTTAAAGCGCCTCCCAGGGCGATTTCCAGATATTTTTCCGTATTTTTGCATTCCATAATGGCTCCGTAATATTCGCCGCTGAGACGCGGAGAAGGTTAAAAGAATCAGTCTGTATTTAATATTGATTGTAATTTGCCCCTCAATAATTGAATTCCGCGATAAATCTGTTTGCGGGCGGTTTCCGGAGGCATGTTCAGTTTATGGGCGATTTCTCCGGCGTTCATATTTTCCATCAGATGCAGAAGCAATGTTGTCCTGTAGGATTCAGGCAGTGAGTCAATCGCTGTTAATACGCGCTGACAAGATTCTTTTTTGATGCTTGTCGCGCAAGGAATCGGGATGCCTGAGGCTTTTTCCAATACTTCAGGATTGTCGAGATAAAGAACAGGATTCCTTTCTGCCTTTCGGAGTGCATCCAAAGATTTATTGACGGCGATTTCAAACAGCCAGCTTTTGAATTTTTCAGGGTTTTTCAGTTCTGACAATGAGTCGTATGCTTTCATAAATACCTCGTTTGTTACGTCAACAGCGTCTTCTTTATTTTTAAGGCGCTGGAGCGCTATAGCGTAAACAATTCGTTCATATTTATGCACCAAACCGGCAAAAACGTCTTTGTCGCCTTTAAGCACGCCGGCAATTGCCGGCGCGTCTTCCGATTCAGGCAGATGCTTTTCTTTAACCATTTTCTGTTCTCTCTATGAATATTAGACGCTCTTTATCCGTAAAACGGGACAAGAAATTTTATATTATATGCAATAAAGGAATTTTGTCAAAGTGTATTGACTCCGCAGTCTGCAACTGGACATGTATATGCATTTGCCATCCCGCTCTCCGCTTCTTATTTTCCACATCTTACATCGCACATCCAACTTCTTACTTATCACGATTCAATAGTTTCCGGAATTCCGGTGTCTGTCTTAACTGGGCGAAATCGGGGTCTTCGCCGAGCCATTCAATGTCGTCAAACCCGTTTTTTATCGCCTTTTCAATAGCTTCAAGGGCTTCTTTTTGCCGGTTCATCAGCGCGTAAGTGCACGCTATATTATACCATGCCGCGGGTTCGCCTGCTTCCAATTTCAATATCTCCTGGAAAGATTTCAGGGCCTTTTCATAATCGCCCGTATCCAGATGCTGTATGCCGGCCATTTCAAGGTATAATTTTTTATTTAGTATATTTTCTTTCTTGTCGTTAAATTCCTTGTTGTGTTTTTTAACGGTGTTCATCGGCGGCGGCTGGGAGCCGGCCTTGTACGCGGGATCCGGGTATTTCAGTCCGTCATACCTGTCAAGAAGCCGTTTCCAACAGCTCTTGCCCGTTTCTTTGTGTCCGGTGTCGTCGCATATCTTGTTTATCTCTCTGCCTTCTATCTGGGTGCCGCGCATTATGCAGGCGCAGGAGTTTTCATCTTTGAACTTGAAAATGCCGTGCAGGAGTTCATGGGTGAGTATTATAGTCGGCGGCCTGCCTGCGGCATAGACGTACCAATTAGTGGTATTGCTTTCGTAGCACGTGGCGCCCGTGCCGCCCATCGCGTTGGGGCCCGCGAGTATATCCCAATCCTTGGCGCCTTTTTTTATGATTATCCTGCCGTCCGAACATTTATCGGAAATTTTTATTTCCTTTATATAAAACTGTCCCTGTGTCATTTCCCAGATGAGTTTTGAGGTGTTTTCCATCCTTTTGGCGAATTGGTCAAAAAACGCTTCGTCCGCTTCGTCCTGCACCGCAATGTCCACGGAGATTTCCCACAGACCGGCGTCTGATTTTTTGATGGAGTAGCCGGCGGGTTCTTTTACAGAAGGAGGCGTCTCAGCGTAAAAGGGCTGAACCGAGGCCAACAGCAGGAATGCGGACAGATAAAATGTTTTTTCGAAATACATATGCATTATAGATCAAGCCATTTATAAAATTACGCGGATTTTATAAAAGTGTTTGCGGTTATTCCAGCGGCTGGCGAAAAGTGAATTATGCGTACCCTCCGAAGCCAATGGCGCAGGAGGGAATGTCTGACCCCTTACGTCAGCGGTTAACATGAACACACTGCTTTAAATAACGAACAGAAAAAACAGTTCTTTAAACATATTCTTATTAGGGTATTTCAGATAAAAAAGCCCAATGGACAAGAGAGATAATATTATCCTTTACAAGTTCCTTGGGATTCTTCAGGCCATTTTCGGAAAAATCCGCCTCATAAAGTATATTTCCCTGCCTGTAATATATTTTGCCTTCGGATATCAACAATACTTCAGGCGCCATGGTTGCTTCGTTAAATTTCACAAAAACCTCATCGCTAATTTTTACCGGATAATTCTGTCGTTCTCCCGGCTCGCCAAAGTAATGCATGAAATATTTGTCTGTTTTTAAGTTGTAAAAAGAATAATAGCCTGTAATAACCATATTTGCTTTCTGTCTGCCTTTTTCAATTTCAGTATATTCAAAAAAACCTTCTTGCATAGCATACCAATTCCCGAACAATTGTCCAAAAGTTGCATTCGGCAAGAATCCCGGAATTGTTATTTGCTTATTGCCCAAATCATCAGAATACACAACTTCACCATTAATTGTTACCGACCACTTTTGCTTTTTTTTATCATATTTCAATATCGCAGGCCTGTATTTTTCAGCTTTTTTATGAGAACTGCGCATTATAAAATAGTCTGTGTTACTCAGAATCTGTCCGCCAAGCCTTGCAGTCGGCTCATCACCTAATAATTGAAATATATCTTTAGATATTACCATATCCGAAGCAAAAATAGTTCCTCCCGATTGAAAGTATATTTTTCCGTTATCATCCACCGTTGTGTGGTAGCGGGCATAGGCAAAGTTTCCTTCATAATCACGCAACCATGTATATCCCGGAATACTTACTTCAGCAAGAGAAAACTCCGTGGATTTTGTTCGTTCCAAAGTATCTATATCAATGATATAGAATGGCTCTTCCTGTTTCAAGTCTTTTCTAATTGTATCATCCGTATCAATATGTATTAATCGTTTTCCATTCTTTTTGCGAATAAAATGTCCTAAAAACGTCGGATAAAACGGCAAAGAAATTGTACTGTATTTTAATGATGAATCTGTCGCCACGCACTGAATCAATCCATTCTTTGACGATTTTTCACTTCCCCAGATTACTAATAAATTATCATCTGGATAATAAGTGATTGTTGAAACATAACTGTCTGTAAATTCATGGAGTTTAGTGAACGAAGTAGTATTGCCGTTTAATTTCCATAATGTGCAAGGAATGTAGCTGGCAGCTTCTTCTTTTGCGGCAATTAAAATTAAAGATTTTTTAGGCTTTTCTTGTGCAAATGGTTTTTCGGGAGACAATACTTTACGATTGAATTGACAAAGCAATAAATAGAAAACTAAAAATCCAATTGCTATTATGACGACTATAAAAACAAGTGTCATTCTTCTCATTTATTGTTCTCCGCCATTTCTATATTCATTCATTATTATTTCAACGTATGTTTTTGCATCTTCACGCACTTTCCACTCTCCTGGTGTTGTGATATTGTCTGGATTTAAAGGGTCTGCGTACTTTGGTGGTATCCAGTATATTACCCATGATCCTGCGCCCTGGTATCTTTGTATGGCGCAAGCATCAACCGGAGTCATAGTTGTTTCAGCTTGAAAAGAATAACCAGCGAAGTTGAAAACCTGGTTTTCAATTAAATGCTTTTGTTCCGGTGGAAGATTTTTCTCATCTTTTTGTTGCTTAGTTATTTGATCGTTTATCCACCACCCTGCTTGTCCTTTACTCCGAACATCTCTATCAGTCTGCATTTTTATTAATGCTTGCAATACATTCGCTTGCCAATTCCAAAGTTCCTCTGCGCCCGGTCTTGGCTCTGTTAACTGGAATATACCCCATCCCGGTGGATGAGTTCTTTGCGGCGTCCAGCCGTTTTCCCTATTTGGACAATATTTATAATTATCCCATTCCGCGCCCAAATCTCCATTTTCGTTAAATTGCAAATATGTCCTAACGGCCCCTGTGCCGCCAGTCGCTTGATCGCCGCTTTCGTGTCTTGCTATTGCCAAGGCATACCATGGTGCATTATTAGCAGTAATGTACTGCTCACATGCCGCTTCCGCAGGATTGGTTCCTCGTATATAAAAAACGTATAGATAGGGATTATCTACGCTCAATCCGTTTGAAGTTGTACTAAGTACTGTTGAAAGAGTCGCCTTTCCTCCACGCACATCCTGTCCCATTTCCGCGTTGATATCCCAGATTTCACCCGTTTGAACCGTTGTGTAGCCATCAGGAGGATAGTAATTAACGTCTTTGCGATCAGCCCGTCCATATTCTATTTTCAACTTAAAAGTAACTGTCGGTTTTGTTTTTACGGCCTTCCAGCTATTGTCCACCGTTACTCTCGCTTGAAGTTCAGGCATTTCTCCTTCGTTAGTAATATATACAAATGCATCTCTTTGAACTATCACGCTATTTTGTCCTTCTGTCTTTAATACCTCTATTTTAACAATGTCTATAACTAAATCCGGAGATATTGCCTGATTTCCGTTTTGCGCGCGTAATGTTATTTGCCCAGTTCTCATCGCCGTTACAGCAACTGAAGCAGTATTTCTATTGTTCCCGCTAAATACCGCAAGAGGATTATTGTTGACAACGGGCATCAAATTCCACTCGTTGGCAATAACAGGCACGGCTTGTCCATTTTCGACCGCGACCGCAGAAAAAGTTATTGTTTCTCCAACGTATAAAATCGTTCTTTGAGGCATTATTATCGCGTTTGTCTGTCCCTGCCCCTGTCCTTGGCCAACTGGTCCAATTACGGATATAGTTTTAATTTTATAGCTGGTATTTTGATTTATATCGTGAACTGTCACCGTCATATAGGACCAACCGTTTTGAAGGCCTTGTATTTGTTTTTGCAGAGGGTCTGCAGTATCACTTAAACTTAATATAGTCGGTTTAGTTATAGAAAAATCTACAACTACCTCATTTGCGGTAATATCTCCCTGAAAAATCGCAGTTGCTAACACGCTTGCTCTTCGCCCCAATTGAATCCTTTTCTATATAATAATACGTCGTTTTCGTAAAATTCCACAGAATATACGTTATTCCCAAGGCTGTAAACAGGATTTATCGTCTGCCCAAGTACGTTTATCGTAAACCGCTGTCCTATGTCTGCCTGGTCCGGGCCGCATATCCTGACCCGTGCGTTATTTAACAGGTCTTCGTTTGTTGCGCAGTTGTCTTGCTGTACGATATTCACCGTGGATACCGTGCCGGCATCTACGTTATGAAAATCATAGGCCGTAAAGTCATTTGATTGCGCGGTAAAATTCACCGGCCCGGTTTGTAATACTTCAAATCCGATTCTTAACGGCGACGTGTAACTATACCCGGCAAGCGTGCTTGTATAAAGCCATATTTTACCTGATTCATTATCATAACTTCCTGCTGGGCCGGCTGTTTCCGGGCCGTACCAGGAAGCCCATGTTTTGGCCCTGTTTGAGCCTTTGCCGGTGCTGTCATAATAATATGGAATTCCTTCGCCGCCATATTCGGGCATGCTTGTTGCCAAAGTCCACCAAACCCAGAATCCGTGCCAGTTATTCGGGTCTTCTTCTATGCTGACGCACTTGAGACGCGCAGTATCAAAATTAAGCAGTATGTTTCCCCATACGTAAGCGGCGGTAATTGAATCAAATTCAAAATAGATTATGTCGCCTATCTGCCTGATACCGGCCATGTCCCTGCCACCGGGGCCGGAAATCTTGTATTGAAACGGCGAAATATACGAAGTCTGGAGTCCTGAGTCTTGAGTCTGGAGTCCGGCTGGTTTTTGAAGGGCATTGGGAGCGTCATATATAATTACAGGGGCTCCATTGACAATTGCTATGGTATCCTGACTGCCGTTGTTATCTGCATCAACGGTTATCGTCCGGTTTTGAACCGGTTGAGGCGTGACTGTTTCATAATATGATGACGATAAGAACTTGCCGTCAACGTTTTCGTACAGCAGATTTCCATCGGGTTTTATTAAAACGAGTTCATTCTGTCCGTCGCCGTTAAAATTTGCTACCTGAATGTCTATTCCCGATGTATAGGCAAAATCTTCGCCGAATAGATTTACAGTTTCATCCGTAAATGCGCCGGTACCGGAATTGATAAGCAGGTAATTTTTTCTCGGATCTATGGCTTTTACGTCATAAGGGTCAACTTTTGTCTTGCCAAAAGAAGTAATTATGATATCCGCAAGGCCGTCTGAATTTACATCTGCCGATTTAGCCATTATCGGAGCTGGTATGTCAAGAGAAGGGAGCAGGGCGGTTGACAGGTCATCATACATGCCGATACTGTTGCCGCAGAGGAGTTTCAAGGGCGCATTTTCCGTGCCGGCATAGGCAAGTATTATATCATCGTATCCGTCGTTATTTATATCCGCGGTTTCCGTTGAAATGAGGATAGGTTCATGCGCGGGCGGGCCGTTATCCGCGTCATCCTTGTTTAATTTCCCCTGAGCAGGCGAATTGTCTTTGCTTGCAGTATTTATACTCTCAGGAGATTGATTGATTGATTGATTGGAAAGCAATGTTTTGGCAATATAAATTCCGCCATTTTGGTTTACGAGCGCGTATATTTCGTTTTCGGCAGTGGTAAGGAGTATATCTTTTGAACCGTCGTTATTGGCGTCTATTTCCAGCACTGAGATTACCGGATCTTTGAGAGCGGTGAAGAGTTCGTTCAGAATATGCGGCTTATTGTCCGTAAGAGGCGATTGGTGCGGAGTAACGGATATAGTGTTTGAAACTTGCGAAGACGGTCCGTCTGGTTTGCCGCATAGAGTCAAGAACAAAAGCGAACAACACAAAAATAATAAAATAGCAAAATTAACTTTTACTCTTGGAATCTGATACATAAAATATCTCCTAATTTTTTACTGCGCATATTATACTTCGCAAATTCCTAAATGTCAACATTTTTTCAATTTTGAAGACGGATTAAACAGATTGAACGGATTAACGGCTAAAATAGCATCGTCGTAACAAAATCGGGAGTCGTGGTTCGGGATTCGAGCCCCGAGGTCCGAGATCCGGGGGCCATAACCAGTGGCCAGTGGTAAATCGTGGCTACTGGTTGCGGCCAGCGGCCAGTAGTCGGACGGACGGAATAAACCGCAAAGGACGCAAAGCGGTAAGTTTTCTACGAGTGTAACGAATTTTAGAGTTCTTAAATTATGCGACTGGCCAAAATCGTTTCACGAAAATCTTAATTCTTAAATTGCAGAGGAAACATCCTTTTGTCTTTGCAGAATTACTGCCGTCGTTTCCCGCGTCTCTCATGCGGAAGCTCCATGTCTCCGACCAGTCGCTTGTTCCCGCGGAACTTACTGTTTTTACGCGCCAGTAATACGTCTGTCCGTATTGCAGGCCTGTGCTCTGGTATGCCATGATTTCAATGGTCTTGCTTACTACTATGTCGGTAAATGCCGCGTTTTTGCTCATCTGGAAAACATATATGGCGTTTATGGCGGCCTGCGCGTCCCAACTCAATACCGGCGCCGGATATACGTCCATTGCGCCGTTTATGGGATTCAAAAGGGTTGGGGCCGTCAGCGGTATAGCGCCGGTGTCGCTGTCTGTGCCCGTGTCCGTTCCTGTGACAGCAGTAATTACTAAATCCACCGGTATCTGTACGGGGCTGTTTGCCGCAGTGCCTGAAGTTATTATTATCGTGGCTGTGTGCGTGCCCGCTGTGAGGTTTGCCGGGTCCGCTGTTGCCTGCATCGCCGCAAGCGCTGAACTCGTGCCGGATGAAGGACTCAATGTCAGCCAGCCCGCGTTTTCAGATGCCGTCCAGGTAAAATCCTCAGTGCCGCCGTTATATACGGCTATGGTCTTCGTCGCGCTTGATGTTGAACCGTATACCGCGTCAAAAATTAATCCCGCAGGACTGACGGAAATCAACGCGTAACCCTCGGCCGTGTTCCCGCCCGTGCCGGTGTCGCCGCCTGTGCCGGGATTAAGGTACGAACTTTCAGGAATAAATTCGTACGCCCCTATGTCCCACGCGCCGGTGTCAAAATTGTCTATGTCCAGGATATCAATGCCACGCTCCTGCCCGTCTTTGTCATCAATGAATTCCGCGCTGAGGTTCTTGCCCTGGTCTATGGCATAGGTTGCGGAACTCGTTAAGTGGAAGTCGTCATTCGCAGTGTTTACGAAATAAGCGGAAGATGCTTCTATGTAGCAATTCGTCAATGTAGAATTCGTTATCGTAGCGCCGAGTTCAATGAGGCAGTTGACGAGGGTTGAATTTTCAATTACAGTTGGGGTTGCGGAATCCGGGTTGAATATTGTAAGGTTTTCACCGAGCGCGAGGTTGGATATGCCGCCTGAGGTGATGACGCAATTTCTTAATATCTCGCCGCCTGTTGCGCCCTGGCCTGTTACGGCAAATCCGTTTGATGGGGACAATATGCCGTTTTCAAGCACGATGTCTTTTGAAAGCGTGATATTTTCCTGATGCGATAAGGAATCATTTATGTCTATTACATCGCCGTCAATAGTAGAGGCGTCGTCAATCGCGTCCTGCAAAGTCGTGAAGGATTCGCCTGTGGATTCGTTGGTCACCTGCGGCACGGATGAGGAGGCGGTGAATCCCCTGTAAGCGGCGGTTGCGCTGTTGCCCGCGCCGTCCACGGCAATTACGCGCCAGTAATAAGTACTGTTGCCTGTAAGTACCTCATTTCCGGTTCCGTTCAGGGTATAGGTCGTATTCGTCAAATTGGTTTTATTAATCAACAAGGAGCTGAAAGATGCGTAGTTGTCCATTTGCAGTGTGTAAGTGATGCCGCTGGTGTCCGTAACAACCTGCCATGAGAAAGAGGTTGTTGATGACGAAATGGATGCGTTATCCGCGGGCGTTGATAACAGCGGCGCGGACGGCGCAGTGTCGTCGTATTTGTACGGCCCGATGTCCTGCGCGGTGCCGGGCGTGCCTGTTAACGAATATGGCAGGTAATGGAAATACCATAAACCGTCCGAAGTTGATGAGTTTTGGAGTTGAGGGGTTGAGGAGTTCCAGACGGGTTCTGCCAATGTGAAGGTATGGGAAGAAGTGTTGTCCCAGGCGTAATAATATTTGTCTATTTGCGTACCGAAACCGGTGTTATTCGCGAAAGTAAAAGTGGCCGTGGAATACCAGTTGTTTGTCAGTTTGTCGCATGAAACCGAATTTTCCGGCGGTGTAATCGGATACGTGTAAGTTATGGTGATGTCCGTAAGCGCGGGTTCCGCGGTGGAGCCGTTTCCGGCGAACGCGGCTTTATATTGCAGATAGCGGCCTTTTGCGGAAATGGAACTGTTGCCGTTCGTAACGTCTTCCCACGCAGGGTCTGAACCGCTCCAGCCTGCCGGGTTTGTATTGGACGCGCGCACCTGCATAACGATAGTTCCCGCGCCAGTTGCAGTCCATGCCGCGGAATTAATAATCGTATCATCGCCGTCGGTATCTTTGACGGACGACGTGAACGTGCCCGAAGCCCGGTAATAAAGCTGTTCCGCGCCGGCTGAAGACGCTGACGGGTCGGGCGTTGAATATTTCCGGATTCGGAAATTGTCCCACCATAAACTCCTCGTTGTAGCGCCGTTTAACGCCCCCAGGGATAACCGCTTGGCATACTTGTAAGTGCTGTTGGCAACAGTGCCTTTGCTGACGTCGTCAAAGAACAATTCAAAGGCATAGCTGAATTTTGTCATTTTTATCCTGTGCCAGTTCGTATCAAGCGCCGGCGCCGCGGTAATTAGATTAGAACCTCCCTGGTCGTATTCGTTTACGCTGGCCTGCGTGAATTCAAGGAAATTTCCGTTTCCGCCCCAGACTATGCTGTGCCCCGAGGTGGTCCAGAAGAAATTCGTCTGCAATACGTCTGCGGTATTGTCTATTTTTACGTCATATTGCAATTCAAAATTGGATATCGGCTGGGCCGTATAGATGACGCCGTTATTCGTACTGCCGCCGAGTTTGTTTGTTGATGCGCTCCAAGTGCCGGAAGAAACGCTCCAGTTGGAATTGCTCGCGTAGTTGCCGTCGCTGAAATCGTCAAAGAAATAGAAAACATCCGCGCCGTTGCTCGCGTTCAATGCCGCGCTGTTGCCGTAATAAAGGTAGATGACGGACGTACCTGCCGGAATGCTGTTTTCGCCGGCGGCTTTTATCCAGAAAGCGCCGTCCTTTTCCATCCAGTATGGGTATTCAAGGCCGGAACCGTTTGCGAAACGGATGTCGGCATAATTCATTTTTACTTTGGACTGGTACAAATTGTTGATTTCCGTTTGAGATAAGGCCCTGGAGTAAAAACGGACTTCATCCAGCGAACCGCTGAAGTATTGCAGGTCAAAGTTCTTTCCTATAAGATTCTGCACAAAAGTCCCGGTCAGAGCGCTTCCTGAAATAAGATTGGCGCCGTTGAGGGAGGCTTTGAGCATATTGGACGCATCCCGCTGGACAACGAGAAAATTCCATGCATTGTCCATGGACGAAGAATATCCGATGTTTATAGTTGACGAGCTTCCGCCGCCGGTCATTCTTGTAAGCAATTGGTTGTCGGTTAGGAAGAGGATTTTTGACGCGGCCCCGCCGGTATCCGCGTCTTTTCCGGTAAAACTCTGGAATGTGCCGGAAACCCTTTTATTGAACCAGCAGGCGAATGTAAATTCGCCGGACAGGGAGACGCTGTTTGAGAGCGTGACGAAATCATCCGTGCCGTCAAGGCTGACAGCGCCGTCGTATTTCCCGGCAGTCCACTGCATGCCGGCGCCGTTGGCATTGGATGCGGCCCCGTTACTGCCGCTGTAAGTACTGCCTGAAGTGTCCTCCAATCCGTAAGCGCTTCCATTATATATGTAGCCGCTTGAGGCGCCGTCAAAATGCCACGAACCCGCGAGCCCGGTTTCATCGTAAAACGGATTTGTCGTTTTAACCTGGTAATCCGACAGGGCGGCTATGCCGGAATTCGTAACTGTAACGCTTTTCCTGTACGGCCAATTTGAGGTTGACGTTACTTCCGAACCCGCGTATGCCGCGGGTTCCGGCGAAACGTACTGCCGCGCGTAAACGTAATCAACGTAATAAACCCCGTTGGTGTAATAGTTCGTGAGCGTGACCTGGCCTGCCGCGGAAATCGCCGAGTCGTTTATGGCATTTATCAGCGCATCATCCCTGTAGGATTCAAGCGCGTTGCCGAAGGCCCGGGCCTCTCCTTTGTACCATGCCGCGACTGTGCCGGAATCCGACGCCGTAGATATATCGGTTTCAGAGCCTGTGCCTATCTTGCTTCTGATGGCGCTGGTTACGTTATTCCAGCCCATTTGTATGAATCTGTAATACGTATCCGTGCCGTTGTAGCGCAATTTGACGCCGCCTTCAGGATAAATGGTTGTCCGCCATTTCCAGCCTACGGCGAGGTTTGCGAGCGGTATTTGGCTTGCTGTCCTTACCTGCGGGTAACCTGTATTGGTGGATGCCACGTACCATCCGTTGGAATTATCCCATGACCACGAGCCGGCGCCGTCATTGGTCCAGGTTGAAGACGGATTTGTGAGGAAATCATCAAAGAAATCAAACACAGCAGTTCCGTTGCTTGTGCTCTTTGACGAGGCATTGCCGTAATACATATATATGGAAGAAAGTCCCGTAGGAATACCGGCGGGCTTGACCCAGCAAGCGCCGTCTTTTTCCATCCAGTAAGGAATCTCGTTTCCGGATGAATCCGTAAACCGGATATCTTCGTAATTGGGTTTCAATTTTGGCGCAAAGAGCGAAGCGATTTCGCTTGTTGAAAGCACGCGGTTATATACGCGGACTTCGTCAATTGTACCGCTGAAGAAGTATTGTGGCACGGCGCGCATAAGGGCGCCGATGCAGGTGCGGTCAAGCGTCAGGGTGCTCGGCGTATAATTGAAGTTAGTTGCGTCAAGGACCCCGTCAATATATAATTTTGCGTTCCCTGCGATATCGGTCCAGACTACGTGGTGCCATGAGCCGTCAAAAACAGCGGTTGTGGATTGTACATGGTTTACCTGGGCTACGCCGCTGTTATCCCTTATATAGACATCCAATTTATTGCCGCCACCGGGCCATTCCGTGCCCAAATTGAAGATGGTGTTGTTTGTTGTGCTTGAGCCTTCGGCAAAAACCCTTTTATCAACCTGGCCGCTCGCGCCTTTTACCCATAATGAAACCGAATAGGGCAGGGTGGCGCTGTAAACAGGGAGTTTGTTATAGTACGCGATATTGACGTAGTCATCGGTAGAATCAAAACTCAATGCGTTGCCGTATTTGCCGGCCACGGTTGTCGGGAAACCGGCGGTGTATGTGTACATTTCCAATTCGGTAATCCATGAACCGCCTCCGGGCGTGTTTGTGAGGACCAATTGCCAGTATTGGTGCGAGCCTGTGCCGTTCCATGTTTTTTCAGTCCATCCGGCGATGTACGGTATCAAGCCTGACGCGGCATCCGTCCATGCGGCTCCGTCATCCGAATATTGTATTTTATAGTTGCCTGCGTAATTTATTGCTGATGCGTAGAGCCGGGCTTTTCCGTAAGACTTTCCGTTGCCCGCGCCGAGATTCATTCTGAGATACGCGCCTATCACTGATGTGTCCGTGTGCCACGCATTGGTAGCTGTATTGTTGTCAACCGCGTTGGCGGCGGTGAAAGAAATGAGGCCTGATTGCGAGAGCATGCCGCTTGTGGGATCGTCGTTTGTATAATAACCGGTGGTGCCGTTGTTGCCGTTGCCCGAAGTGTCTATGGGCGTGGAGCCGGTGACATCGTCGAAGTGCCATGAACCGATAAGCCCGTTCTCGTTGAAAACCGGGTTATCAATGCGTACGGGGTAATTGGAGAGCGCGGAGGCGCTGGAATTATTTAGCATTATCGCTTTTCTGTATTGCCATTGCTGTGAAGACGTTTGGGGTATTTCAGTGCCGATTGAAATGACGGGTTCAACGGCGGCGTATTTGCGGATGCGGAACGAATCAAACCAGCTCTCACTGCTGGCGGACCAGTAATTCGCGAAAATATAATAATACGGCGTTTCACCGGTGGGCGTTATTGGCCCGAAGGCCTTTTTGTCGTCAATGTACATCGTCAGGTTGGTGCCGTCGTAGACGTGTTTCAACGTATGCCAACCAGCGCTCCGCGGTATTTTCGTATCGTAAAAAGCGGCGTAACTGGTGTAGCGGTATATGTAATTGACCGCGCTTGTGGTATCAATAAGGCCTACCATGTTGGTAGTGGACGACGTGGATATGCTCGCGGCGAATTTGCCCGTTACAAGGTCGTCATATACGTTTATTTCATAAACGAACGGGTCTGTCGTTATGAGTTGTTTCATTTCAACGGACAGGTTAGCGGGTATCTTGGCCGAGTACGCGGACTGGTAAACGTGCGCGGTGTCCGTTACTGCGGGCGTTGAAAGCGGCGATGTGGACCATGCGGCCAGCGTGTCAAATTCGTCATACTCGTCAAAAGTATTCGTGCCGTTATGCGCGTACGTACCGCCGAATTGCGCCGAGCTGTTTCCGTAATACGCGTACAGCGTTGAAATTCCGGACGGCATACTGCCGGAAAATTTTACCCGGAAGGCGCCGTCTTTTTCTTTCCAGAAAGGGAGTTCGTTTCCCGAAGAATTTACAAACCTGATGTCTTCATAATCAGGCCTTATTTTTGCGGCAAAAAGCGAGGCTATTTCGTTTGTCGAGAGGGCGCGGTTATAGATGCGCGGCTCGTCGATTACGCCGGCAAAGTAATATGGGCCGCCGCCGCCAGTGGAGATATTGCCTATGCCGCAGGTCGCGTTGGAAGCTTTTATCTGGTGCGCCGGAAGCGTGGCCGGGTCCTGGACGCCGTTTATGTAAATTTTCATTACTGCGCCGTCAGAGACCGCAGTGATGTGCGTCCAGGAGGAAGTTGGTATGGATGCGTTTGCGGTAAAACCCCATTGTTCAATGCCGTCGGAAGAAACATAAAACCTCGGGTTGCCGAAATTGTCCACGTCTAAAAGGAATGAACGGTTATTTGTGATGTAATTCCATTTTGAAATTATTTCGCCGACCGCATTCGGAAACCCTGAGGGTTTGACCCATGCGCTTAATGTTATGGCGTTTGTTATATCAAGTGTGGGCGAATCAGGCGCCTGCACTTCGTCGTCGGTGCCGTCGAAATTTAATCCTGATCCCGATTTTCCGGGACTGCCGTTTGTCCATGCCGTTGCAACGGTTGTCTGCGTGCCTGAATTTCCGATGGTAACTGTCGCGTCGTTTCCAATGCCGGAGGAATCCCGGACTACGGAGCCGGAGCCTTCATTGAAATGCCATGAACCGACAAGACCGGTTTCGTTATAGACGGGGTTTTCAATTTTTATCTGATAGTCCGCAAGCGCGGATGAGTTTTGGTTGTTTACGGTTATTGCCTTGCGATAGGACCAGCTTGCGTCCCACCAGGTTGCGGAAGAAGGAGTCCACCAGTTGTCCGCGGGGTTCCACCACGCGGATTGTTCGGCCAATTGCACGGCATCGCTGATGACCTGGGTATCAACTGCAGTGCCGGCGGAGAAATCCGCCGTTGAAGTCTCCTGCCACGTGTCCGAAAAGACAAGCGCGGAAAAGGCAATGAAACATAAAAATAATAATAGTATTCTGTTCAAAACTGCACCCCAATTATAAAAAATTTAAGATTTTGGATTTAAGAATTAAAATTTTGTTTAAGCAATTTAAAATCGTCAAAATCCTAAATCTTAAATCTCAATTCTTAAATCTTAATTTCGTTATGAAGCATGCTTTTGTGCTCGTTCCATTCGTCGCCTCTCCCTGGTCGTTTATCCGGAATTCCCACGTCTCCGACCAACTGCTCATGCCTGTGGAATTAGCCGCCTTCACGCGCCAGTAATAAACCTTCCCGAACTCCACGTTCGTGGTCTGGTAGCTCGTGGAATAGATTATTTTGTTTATAAGCATGTTGCTGAATTCCGTGTCCGTGCTTATCTGCAGCCAATATGAAATACTGCTTGTTGAGTCCGCGGCAGGCGCCCATATAAGAACAGGCGCCGGATAGACGTCTGACGCTCCTTTTGAAGGCGAGTACAGCATAGGTGTTGACGGGATCATGCCGGAGGTGTTGGAGTTACTGCCGCCGTTGTTATTGCCGGCGCCGCTCCCGTCCGAAGTTGCGTAAATAGTCAGGCTGACCGGTATAATCAGCGGGTTATTGAGTGCGCCTTCGGCAGTGATTGTGATGTTCGCGGAATACGAGCCTGCCGTCAAACTTGTCAGGGTAACGGTTGCCTCGGCGTTTGTTGATTCGGAGCCGATGCCTGTTGACGGCGATACGGACAGCCAGTCGGCGTCATCCGTTATGGACCAGTTGAAGTCAAGCGTGCCGGCGCTTGAGATGGATATTGATTTTGCGGATGATGTTGCGGTATTTATTTGTTCATAAAAACTCAACGCTAAAGGCTCGGCTGTCATTAGTGCGTAGTTGTCCCCGGAAGATGAAATGCTGTTTACAATAAGATTGACGAGTACGTATAAAGGCGAATTGGACGCTTCGGCGCTCGCAACAGTTATGGTGGCGGTGTAAAGACCGGCGGAAAGTCCTGAAGGATTGGTTGTTACGTTTACGGTTGTCGGCGCTAAACCTGTGCCTGAAGACGGCGTAGTTGTAAGCCACGCGGC
>JACRIJ010000010.1 GCA_016220095.1 Planctomycetota bacterium
GTCAAGGTGGCATTTTAACATAGTAGTTATAATAGAAAAAATAAAAAGCGTATAATAGCCCAGCCATTTATGGCTGGGTTTGTATGTCAAAAGCCTAATATTTACGCCATTCATGGCGTTACATTAAGGGCATGAATGCCCACCATATTTCTCAGTTTTCCATAACCCAGCCATAAATGGCTGGGCTACTAACGTCCTTTAACGCCACCTTGACTGAGGCGATACAATCTTGAATTTTATTTCCTTGACTTGCGGAAATATTTATGCTACAGGCTGTAATTAACTGTCAGTCGTTCTTCGCGCCTTCTCCCTTTTCCTTAGCACAATATTAATGTAAGGGAGCTCTCACAGAAAGTGGCAGAGAAAATCTTAGAAACCGTTACCTTTACGGACATGCCTCGTTATACATATAAAAGGACATTGAAGTGCTGAACAGCGCGTACGCCGGTAAAAACGACGATGAATTGATGGAATCTTTCCAGCAGGGGGATGCTGTCGCCTTTGAGGCGCTCTACCACCGCTATAAGACACCTATCTTCTCTTTCGCGTACCGATATACCAATAACACGAACGACGCCGAAGACATCGCGCAACAGACCTTCCTGAAATTGTTCCAGGCACACAGCCAATATAAAAAACTGAGTAATTTCAAAAGCTGGCTCTATGCCATAGCGAGAAACCTTGCCGTTGATATGAAAAAATCCGCGTGGTCAAGAAAGGTGGATATAAATACGCCCGAAACCGATGACGCATCCAAAAACGCGCGGCCTGAATGGGAAAAAAAAGAAATCGCCGCAATCGTCCAGGCGGCCGTCAATGCGCTCAGCGAAGACCAGCGGGAAGTCTTTATTCTGAGTAAATACCAGGATTTGTCCTATAACGAAATCGCGGAAATATGCGGCTGTTCCACAGATGCCGTTAAACAACGCATCTTCCGCTCTCACCAGATACTAAAAGAAAAATTGGCTCGTTTTGTTGAGGTTTAATAAATGAATTGCGGCTCTGCGCGTGAAAATCTGTCCGCTTATTTAACGGGCGGCCTTGATGACTCGGGACTTCAATCGTCCCTGAAAACCCATCTCGCATCCTGCCACGAATGCGCGACAGAAGAACTCCGCCTGCGTAAACTGCTAAGTCTTCTTGACTGCTGGCAGTCTGAAAAACTGCCGGCGGAATTTGACGGCAATTTCGCGCGGAAATTGGAAATTGCCAAATCGCGGAATACAACGGCATTCCGGCGCCCGCGTGCGAATATAATATTTTCCGCCGCGGCCGTTCTTCTGCTCTGCGCAACCGGCCTTGCCCTGTGGAAATTCTTCAATCCCGCTGTAACGCCGCTGTCAGGCACGGTGCATATGGAAAATAATAGCGTCAGCACCGGCCCTGACGAAAAAGGAAGTATTCTGCTCGCGGACAAAACCGTTATTGACCTTACGGAAAATACGTCCTTCGCCATGATAAAAGAATCAGGTTCTTCCATGCCCGCAGTAGTCTTGTCCCGGGGTGAAATCATCCTTGACGCATCAAAATTCGCCTCTGCTGACAACGGATTGCGGGTATGTACGCCCTTCGGAGATATCACCGCTGAAAACAATTTTAAATTTAAGGTGAAAATTGAAAACGCGGGCAATGGCGCCCCGTCCGGCGGGTACAACAGCGCCGTTATGCTTTCGGTGTTTGAAGGAAGGATTTCCGTAAAGATACCCAAAAATGAATTCTTCCTTGACCCCGGTGAAGGAAGCGTATTGCTCAAAGATAATGCTGAGCCCGTAATTGAAACCAACAACATGCCTCTTAGGGAACAGGCATGGGAAGTATTGAAAAAGACAACGCCCGGCGGATATATTGGCGCAAGTTCAGCCAAGCTTATGGGTGAAACCAATGATGAACTCGCGATTCCCGCACTTAATGAAATTATTTTTGACAAAGATCCGGATCTCCCCAAAGAAGACGCCGTTTATTCGCTAATGGCCCTGGCATTGAACGATATAGGCACGGAAACGGCCGTTGAGATACTCCGCAAGGCGTTGACGGAAAACCCCTGGGGAAGCGAGGGCTATCAGGTTGGTTTCGCGGCAGGCGCCGCGCTGTGCGAATTGAAAGACCCACAGGGTAAAAAATACATGACTGCTCTTATTAATGGCAAATACGGCCCTGTCGGCGGGTGGAAGAATTCTGCCGCGCTCGTGCTCGCAAGGTCCGGCGATTTCACTTACGCCAAGTTAATCTTCCCGGCCATAGGCTCCATATCAACGAATGACCGGTATTTTGACGAACCTGCGGAAATGGTCTTCCGGGCCGGCCACGAAAACGTCCGCGATGAGATTGAAAATTGGATAAATACCCAGATAGATTTTGAACTGAAAAACCCCAATGCAAGCATGGCATTCTTGGACGATGGCATCATAAGCGTTGGCAGGATGAGCAATAAAGATCTCAGTCCTTTGCTCATAACCATGGTCCTTTCGGAAAATCCCGAAACTCTCAAATACAAAAAAAGCGCCGTAACCGCGCTGGGATACTCCGGCAACAAGGACGCATTACAACTGGTGAAAGACGCGCTTGAAACCGAAACTGATTGGGCCATGCAACTGGCCTGCGCAGTCGCGCTGAAAAGGCTCGGAGAACCCGGCGCCGTTGATAAAATTCTTGAAATCACGGAAGAGCAGATTGGCCGAATCAAAAGAGACAACGATTTTTTTTCGCTCTTTGAAATTGCGGACGCCCTTGCCGAGGCCGGCGGGCCGCAAGCCGTATCGCTTATCACGCAGAAATGGCTTAATGATGAAAAACTTACCGGCTATGGCGGCGGACTCGTGCAGGCGCTTGGGGCGCTCGGAAAAATCGGTTCACTGACGGAATTGGATTATTTGAAAAAATACCTCGCGCATAAAAACAATGACGTCCGCTTACGCGCGGCTATGGGCATATTGCAGATATTGAATAAAAACAGGACGGTTACTAAACGAAAATGAAGAATGAACGAAGCAACGAGTAGCCAGTAGCGAGTAGCAAGGGAACGACGAACGATGTCTTTAGTTACGACTCCAGACTCTTAGACTCCGTCAGTCTTGCGTTTGCTGTAAATGATATATAATTTACGGAGGGCCTCTTTTTCTATCTGCCTTACGCGTTCGCGGCTGAGGCTCAATTTCTGCCCGATTTCGCGAAGGGTCAATTGCCTGCCGTCCTGCAATCCGTACCTGTACTTCAGGACTTCGGCTTCACGTTCTTCTATCACGTCCAGCAGGTCTTCAAATCTTTTATTGAATGATTCAGTCTTATTCGTGCTCAAATCATCAACATCCGAGGAATTGCGCGGCGAACTAAGCAATATATCCAAGCTTATAGGTATATTGGAACTGTAGGATGTATTGATGGCCTTTTTCAGCATTTCTATGCCTTCAGGCGGCATATCCATTTCCTTGGCGACCTCGGACACCACCGGATGCCTGCCGAATTTCTGGGTCAATCTGGACGAAGTAGTTTTCCATTTAGCAATCATTTCCACGACATACGCCGGTATTCTTATGGTGCGTGACGTATTCAGGAGCGAGCGGCGTATGGATTGTTTTATCCACCACGTGGCATAAGTGGAAAATTTAAAATCCTTTTCCGGGTCAAACCTGTCCGCGGCCTTAAGAAGCCCGATATTGCCTTCTTCCACGATATCCTGGAAGGCAATGCCCCTGCCTACGTACTGCCGCGCTATATTTACGACGAGGCGCAGATTGGACCGAATCATCTGGTCCCTTGCGAGCCGGTCGCCTTTTCTGACCCTGCGCGCAAGCGTCTTTTCTTCTTCCGGAGTAAGAAGCGGAAGCCTGTTGACTTCTTTCAGGTAACTTTCAAAACCGGTTTCTTTTCTAATAGACATATCTTCTCCAGGTTATTTATAACAAAACAGCCATAGCCTTAACCAAAACAACGACGATTATTTGCCACGAAGACACGAAGTCACGAAGATTTGCGCAAAAATGCCAAATATCAGCCCTTATGCCGTAACAAGCGTTCTTCGTGTCTTCGCACCTTCGTGGCAAAAAAGCGTTCGTAAATCGTCTTTACGCGTTATTACCGAAATATTTTTTAAGTTCCGCGGTCATTGCCGGCACGACCTGAAAGAGGTCGCCGACTATGCCGTAATTGGCTAATTTGAATATAGGCGCGTCGGGGTCCTTATTTATCGCAACGATGTATTTTGACGAAGACATCCCCGCGAGGTGCTGAATGGCGCCGGAGATTCCGCAGGCAATATAAAGCGTCGGTGAAACCGTCTTGCCGGTCTGTCCGACCTGGTCTTCATGGGCCCTCCAGCCGGCGTCGACCGCGGCCCTTGAAGCGCCTATAGCGGCGCCGAGGACTCCGGCGAGTTCCTCAAGTATTTTATAATTTTCCGGGCCTTTCATGCCGCGGCCGCCTGATATGATAATGTTCGCCTCGGTCAGTTCTATTTTTTTAACGCCTGAGGAAACGAATTCCTTCACAACACTGCGCAAATCCTTTTCCGTCAAGGCGTATTTTCTAACGTCAACCTTGGCCGTTTTAGAGGCATCCGCGGTATTGAGCGGAAAAACGTTCGGTCTGAGGCTTATAATAGCAGGGGATTTTACAAATCCGCAGGTGTTTATTACCTTGCCCGCGTAAACGGGCCGCCTCAAAACCATTATTGAAGAAACAGGATTAGTATCATTACAAATCAGTTTACCAGATCCGATACAATCCGTTGCCACACTTGTTTTAAGAAAACCCGCGAGTGTCGCGGACAGGTCTTTACCGGTTGCCGTGGCAGAGAAAAGGACTGCGGACGGTTTGAGTGTATTTACCACATCGGTTAGAATTTTCGCATACGCTTCGTTGGAATACATTTTCAATTGCGGGTCGTCATAGGAAATAACTTCCGCGACGCCGTAATTGCCGAGCGATGGCGCGATGTCTTTAATGCCACTGCCTATAGTGACGGCAACGGCATTAGCGCCGAACTGGGCCGCGAGCCTGACGGCTTCGGAAACCGCTTCTAAAGACGGTTTCCGGAATTTTCCATCTTTAACTTCTGCGAAGACTAATATATCGTTTGACATTTAAAATCTCCAATATTTTTCAGCCACGAAGGCACGAAGACGCGAAGTCACGAAAAACGAGCGTTTCCTGCAAGCGTAGCGTTACTGCGTTTTGCGGTTAAACGTTTACTCGCAATCTTTCAATCTTTAAATCCTGCAATCTTTTAATCTATATAATTTTAGCTTCGTTATGGAGCAGGTTAACCAATTCCGGCACTGCTTCGGCCCCCTGGCCGACGATTCTTCCGGGCGGCCTGCTTGGGGGGTATTCTAATTTTGAGATAAACAATACTGGTGTTGTCTTTTCAGGCGTTTTTTCTTCAAGAGGTTTCTTTTTTGCCGCCATGATTCCCTTGAGGGACGGATAGCGAGGTTCGCAGAGCCCCTTTTGGCAGGAGATGGCGCAGGGCATGGAGACCTCAACGATTTCGTGTCCGCCTTCAACCTCCCTGTGGCATACGAGCCGGTTTTCCCATGGTTCAATTTTTGTAACAACGCCGACGAACGGTATATCAAGCAGATGCGCGACCATATTACCGACCTGAGCGCTGTCATCATCTATAGCCTGTTTACCGAAAAGAACCAAGTCGTAATGCAGAGGTTTTATGGCATTAGCAAGGGCGACTGCGATTGAATACGAATCCGCGTCCTTAGCGTCGTCTTTAACGTGGACTGCCTTATCCGCGCCCATAGCGAGCCCGTTGCGGATAACGGCCGCGGTATCAGCGTTGCCGTATGAAACTATAGTTACCTCGCCTGAACCGGCTTTTTCCTTGAATTGCAGAGCCTGTTCTACTGCGATTTCGTCGTAGGGGCTGATGATGAATTTAACGCCGGCGCTGTCAATGGATTTACCGTCAGCGGCAATTTTAATCGCCGTTTCGGTATCAGGCACTTTTTTAATGCATACAATAATATTCATAAAATCTCCACCAAAATCTCTTAATCTTAAAATCTTAGAATATTTTAATCTTAGAATCTCTTAATCTTTAAATCATTTGATTATAGGCAAGCCGAGCCAATCGGTCATTAAAAAACTCGTACGTCCTATCAGCAGGGATACTCGGGCCATAACTGTATTTCCAAACGATGTGCCGAACCCTACCATAAGAAAAACTATGCCAATCTTCGAAACCGTACCGATTACGCCAGTATGTTTTATTGAGAAGTAGAAATACGTAAGACAGCTTATCACACCCAGAATAATCAGCAGATTTACCACTGTCAACCACATTCCAGCGTCTGTGCCGAAAAGAGGCAGCATGGTAAACCGTATCTGTTCGTAAAGGCTGGTTTGTATAATAAGCGGTATAGCTATTCCCGCGCCGTAACCGAGGGTTATTGCTATCGGCCAGCGTATCATCCATGAAACCTTCGGAATAAACCTGAAAAGGAAAAACGTGCTTAAAACCAACGGCACTATTAAGTGCCAGTTATTCTTAAAATCGGTTGTCAGCGGCGTATAAACTATGGGCAGGAACTGCTGTTGGTAAAAAAGCGCTATGCCGTAACCAACCGATACGCCTACAACCAGGTGTTCAGCAAATTTGTAAAAAGGATTATCCTTATACAGGAACGAATAAATAAAAATCATCAAAATTGCTGCAATCCATATCCAGGGATCTAAAGACAGATGCATAATTAAATCTCCCAAAATTTAGCTATTTTTTGTTTTTTGTCAGGAAATAGCCGATATTGCCGAGCAGGATAAAGAGTATTATTGCTATATGAATAGCTGACTGCGGCGTCATTCCCCTGACGGCTTTTTCAGGTTTCCCTACGAGGGTTTCGTATTCCGCGGCGCCTTTCAATCCGTTTACAAGCCCTATCATCTGCTTGGTTTGCAGATACGGATAGTAGTCGGCGGCCATAACGGCGGTAACGCCTGCCGCGATTTTAGCCTTATATTTCGTGCCGGCAAAAGTTACCCATGTGTCAGGGGAATTTCCGGCGGCAAGCGTTATAACAAGGTCAATATCGTTGTAATTTTTGACTTTTTCAAAAATTTCCATATTTTTAGTCGGAGTTCCTGCATTGTCTTTTGAAAAAGTTTTAGTAATATCCTCACCTATTGCGAGGACGACCTGAAACATGCCTACCTTCCAGCCCAAGTTAACCCAATCTTTTCCGCGTTTTGCGCCGATTTCTTCAGCTACAGTGGTAAGCGAGTTTTCTGCCAGGCCCACGCCTTGCGGCCACAAGGCTATGGCGACTACCTTGACCTTATTCCGCAGGCATTGCCTTATTATGGCTTTAGACATCGGGAGAAGTTCAGGCTCAGCCGACGGGTCAAAATCAAAAGAAATCAGTACGCATGAATTTTCATCCATTTTTTCTATGGAATCATATACATTCTTAACTGGAACAGTGTCCTTTATCACCATTTTAAACGGGATAAAAAAACTCGCGAGCACGAGTACTCCTATTACCAGGAATATGTATTTACGATCAATCTTCAATAACCATTCAAAAATAGACATATAACGGGATCTCCTTTCTTAATCCGTTCCACCAAGCCACGAACGTTCAATACCAAATATTATCTTAAGTGATGTGGCTATTACTCCGAGAGAAACACCAAGCATTATCGCCCTTTTGGCGGCCATGTTCGGCACGCTGAACAGGAATTCCGTGATTTTGGAAGTCGCCCCTCCGGTCATGAGGTCTCCTATAGGAACCCTTCCAAGCATTACGATTATTGCCGCCAGCAACAGCAGGGTTGCTTCAAAGCTCCTTGCCCTGAATGCCCTGTACGCGGCGGACGCCATAAAAAAAGCAAGTAGCGAAAACATAGCTGACTGCATGGGATTCTGTATATAAAAGAATATTTTGTCGTAAAGCGTACCTGCTTCTGTTTTGCCGAATATTCCGACCGTGGCAGTAACAACCATACCTACAAGAGCAACTATGCTAAAGTACCAGCCTTCGCCGTTCTTCCTGATTTTTGTCAGATGCAGATGAACGAAGGTGCTTATTCCTATTGCCAGCGCGAATGTGCTCATGACCATAAGATGGTTGTTGGACAACTGCAGAAAGTCTTCGGAAAATGGGTGAGGCACGAATGCCTGCACCATCATAATAATCGCAAAGATGAAGCAAACAACCAAAGGACCTGTTCTTTTCATAATTTTTTCCTCCTCTATTCTATTACACGGAAAAATTCGTCAAAAGGTATTCCAAACGATACCAGCGCAATTCCTATAATTATGAGTATCATCAATATCAATTTCCCCCAATCCTGGCTTTTGAGCGTGCCCATTACAAGAGGTTCTCTTGACAGATAGGCGCTGGCAGCATAAAGTTCTTCGCCGATAAGCGTATAATCGCAGGCTGTAATGAAGAAAGGGATCTGCGCAAGGGCGTCCGTGCCGGCTATCTGAATGGCGCCGGTTGACGCGCCGGTTTCGGCAAGAATCAGGGATTCAGCGAAGAAGGTTCCCAGATAAAAATTCGCGGCGGGTTTTTCGCGGACCATGATGCCGTCCACCGCTGCCGCGTACGCGAATTGGCTATCGCTCAAAAAGAATACGCTGTCGTCCTTGTAAGAATCAGGCCTGCCGGCTTCCATGTAAGCCTCCTTGACCACTTCCTTTTGAACCATCATGACGAAGTAATCATAGGCCGGAACAATCAACGGGGTTTCGTATTCTGCGATTTTTTTGGCTAACCTGCCGAGTATATTAATTGACGCAAGCGTTGCTATATCGCCAAGTCCGCCTAATCCGGTCACGTAAAGTATGGGTTTACCCATTTCAGTGGCGCGGCCTATGGCTTCATCAACGGCGTCAAGTCCGGCTATTTTTCTCACAAAAAAATCTTTACCGCGTTTGGCAAGCAATATACATACAAGAACAATTGCTATATATAAAAGCATTCCTATCAATATCATATTGCGATTTACATTAAACCATTCGGGATTTGCCGCTACGGGTCCGATTTTCTCCGAAAAAGAAATGTTATTCTGCGCATCAACGATTTTAAGCTGGTAATAGTAGTTTATATTGCCTGGCAGATTTTTGTCTTCGTAAACTTTAACATCTTCTGTCAAAGGAGTAAATTCCTCTACTATTTCATAGTTACCGTCTTTTGCTGTTGACCTGAAAAGATAATATGTTTTGACATCATTTTCTCCTGCACCGTCATCCGATGATTTTGCCCACATAATCCTTATTTTTTCGCCTTTGTCTCCCGGAAAATCCTCCGCAATGAATTTTTCAGGAAGTTTTGGCGGCGCATCGGCATAAACCGTTCCCGCGACTGCACAGAAAAACACCGTTAACAACGCGATTAATGTTGCTTTCATTTTCAGCATCTCCTAATATCTTATTTCTCAATCATTTCAATATTGGCCCTGGGTAGCACGATTTTTTCGCCGTTTTCAAGCGTTACCTCTAGCACCCTTGCTTTTGATTCCGTTTCAAGGACCTGCAACTGAACGGGAAGTCCACTTACAGTGCCGAGTTTTCCGAAATAAGGCTGGCGTATTATTCTGATATGAGAACCTATATTCAGTATTCCTTCCGTTTCTTCTCTGACTTCTGCGTGTTTCTGGGAATCCTGAGCATTGCCCTGCAGCAAAGGAATTACCACTTCAGGCCTCATTACGCCCGCCCTTATCTGGGTTGCGCCGTTAATTGAGGTCTTCATGCCCTGTCTTTCCTTAAAAAGATCAAATGTGCGTGATGCCATTTTAATCCTGCCAAATCCTTCGGTAACAAGAATCGTACATCCTATTTCTTCTGAACCGGTTATTGCAACGCCTATATCGTATCCGAGGAATTCGCGTATATCCCAGTCATTTATTCCGCCTGCAATTACTCCTTTTACTCCGTACGCGATTGCTTTTTTTATAGCATCGCTTGTAGCAAGAGAACCGCCGACTACGATTTTGCCCTTCATGTCCGGCGTTATGTTTCCTCCGTCAAGGACTTCGTCAGGCGATTTGGAAACAACCATCAATTCCCCTATGGTTTCGCCGCCAATGCCGAATATCCCCTGGATAAAAGTAGCCGGCGTCTGAATAATGACTGTTTCGTCAGTATCAGTTTCAACAACCTCACCGTCAACGTAAGCATTTATCTGTACCGGTATCGGGTTTTCTCTTACAAAAACCTGCCCGGTAACGGTTGATATGCTTTCAATCGTCCCGTTTACGGGTGAATACAAATAGGTTTTCAGCAAGCCGAAAAGCCCTTTTGTTTGCGCTATAAGTTCCTTTTCAGCTACGAGATCGCCTTCTTTTTTCAGCATTATGCCCGGCAATTCCGAAGGCTGAACGCTGAGTTTGTTGGCCGCATTTACCATATGAGGCGTGCCCGGCAATTCCGTTTTTGCCACTATATCTTCCGCCTTTACGCGGTCTCCAACTTTTACAGAAACTTTTCCCTTAAGGGGCAGTCTGCGCTCTTTGCGCAAAAGCATTTTTTCGCTGACTTTCAGCCCCGGAGTAAACGCATGACCCATTTATTAACTCCTGTTTAAAATAATTGCCGGATTACGACCTGATGGAATTTCCGACGAGCATCGCCGCAAATCCGGTCGCAGTAACGACTATTCCGCCGGCCCAGAATTGCATTGTCTGGGAAATTCCAAACACTAAACCGGTATAAAAACAAATCGCCAGGATATTTATTATAAACAATAAAAATCCGTTGTTCTTTACAAAAACAGATATCGCCACGCACAACAATGCGATTATGGGAAATACTACAAATATGCAAGAGCTCATTCCCCATACGTCCAACTGCATTTTACTGAGAAGGAATGTCAGGCCTGATTTCCATGCCAGCGAGGTATTCGGATCCTTCCCAACCCACGGCAGAAGAAATCCAAGTACGACCAATAGAGCTCCTATAATAATCGTAAGTTGTTTATTTGCAAGCCTCGGAATGCTAAGCATACTGCCAACCCCCGCAATAAAAAAGCCAACGCCGGTCCAGAGCGCGCCGGCCCCGGTGGTTATGAGCACTTTTGACGGGACAAAAGACAGTCTTATGGCAAACCAAAACAGCAGTGTAACCGCTATGGCGCCTATAAGAGAAAGTGTCATCGCATTGTTATTTGCGGCCATACCAACAAAACCAAGTATAATAATCAATATAGCGCCCGCAAGCAGTACCACTGACCATTCGTATGCCGTAGCGCTGTTCTTTGACGTTGAAACCGATTGCCTTATAATATGCGTATTGCCGTAAGTAACCTTAAGCATGTCCATTACGGAATTGACGCCGAGAGAATCGTTTTTTATGACGTACTGTGCCGAAATCTTCTCTGCAACGGTTTTAGCCACAGTCTTTTCCGCGGCGTTCCTGCCCTGGGGTTCCCCCATTGTTGACATTATGCCGCACAACTGTTCGTTGCCATTTAAGTCATCCGCTTTTTTCATCAACATGCCGGAATCTCTTATATAATTCAACGCGCGCTTAAAAGAGCGCATGTTAGACATCGTTAATTTTTCAAGTAAAGCGGCGTTTTTCTCCTCAACAGCTTTCTTTCTCATATTTTCGAGTGAATTAATGAAATTGCTGTCTTTTGAGGCATTTTTTATAATTATTTCTGAGGCAATTGCCGCAGTGCACAAGTCCGCGTAGGACTTAAACAATCTGTTGTATCCGGCAGTTATCACATTGTTCCTGTCCATCAGGTCAAGACCTGCTTTTACTGAATCAAGGAATTTTGTATCATTCAAAGCTCTTGCCGTACTTGTGACTATGTCACTGCCGTCTTCTTTAAGATTTTCCACGTCAAAAAAATGATTGGTTAACATATACGATATCTCTTCGCTGACATTAGCGCTTTCTTTATTCGTCATTTCCCTTATCATGGAATCAGCAATGCCTGATTTTTCATAAATGGCTTTGAGCCTTGAACATATCGGATCATCTTCCACAAGGCACATGCTCGGAATGAGCTCTTTAAGCGTTTTGGAGAGATTTTCCGGTTTTGAGAATTCATTGCTTAACGCCCCGACTATATTGTCCGTAAAAACGCCCGCAAGCATTTCGCTAAGTTTATTCCTAAAGTTGTTTTTCAGTACACTGTTTTTTTGAAGATTATCCGCCTGTGCATTTTGTTTCACCATAAAGTATATAGAATAATACGGGTCCTGCATGTATGGCATAAGCTCAGGTTCGGTCTTAGCAAGTGTTCCGGAAACCATACTCCATATTATTTCCTTACGCGCCGCGGGATTTATTTTACCTCCCGTAACGTTTTCAAGCCCGGTTACGGATTCGAGCAGTGTTTTATCAAGGTATTTCCCGAAATCGGCTGAAAAATTAACCGAAACAAATTTGTCAAGGCATTGATTTTTTACGAAATCAGGCGCTTTGTCGCCTCTGAACTGGTTGGCTTTAAGCTTATTTAATATTGTATATCCGTTCAAATATGTCCCAATTTCATTTTCGAATTGTTTCACATTATCGTCTTTCAATAACCTGGCAATGTAGATTTCGTTATTAAGCATAAGCCTAAAATCTATCACGTTTGTGACTATTTTTTCGTTAAGGAGCAGAACGGAGTCTATTATGTTTTCAGCGATTGCTTTTGAGTCATTCGGCAGTCCTGAAATGTATGACAAAACTTCATCCCTTGTCACATATTCGTTAACCACTATGAGCATGGAAAATGCCGGCAAAACTGTTTTGCATAAAAGAACCGGATCATGCATTTCTTTCAGGAATTCTTGCCCCTTAGGGCTAAGCCTTTCCGGAAAAGTTTTTATATAATCATTATCCGGTGCGATTGCCGGTGACGCTTTGAGCGTTTCGATGAATTGCAAAGCAAGTTCCTGGGCTACGGCGTCTCTTTTATCGGGATTTGTTATTGAAGGAGCTATTGCTTCGGATAGAAATGTTTTTGCATCATCAACGCTGATCTTGTTTTCCCTTACCGCGCGTACGCACAACGTTTCGACCGCGTTAATTGCGGCCCGTGTTCTATCCAGAGCTGACTGCAGATCTGACTTTCCAGGCTCTATCAACAGGGCAGGCAGTGCGCTTAAGGCGTCAAATTTTGTTATTCTATTTTCAAAAATTGCCTTTTCTCCCAGAGCAAAAAGCGTTTCCATGTGTTTTGCCAAATGTTCATATTCCGCGTAAGCTCCATTTACATTGGTAAATGTTTCCGGAACGGGTTGCCCATTGTTGAATAATTCCAGAAGCGCCTGCTTTGCAGATTGTTCTGCCGGACTCAACTTATCGCTATTCTGTTCCAGGTACAGATACATAAGTTTTTTCAAAAGCGCCTCTGACATCCTTTCTTTACCGGCAAGGATTGCGTCAAGGCTTGTCATCTCAACCACATCCAGAAGAGCTGACGCGGTTTTTACGGCCTTGTTAAAATTGTCCTGATGGGACGTTTTTGAATCGGGAAGTGCCGCAGCTTCATCCATTTTCACTGCGAGGGCCAGCGCCATTTCATAGTCGGTAAAATCCGGAGATTTCAACTTTTCGATTTCTATTTTAACGAACAGGTCAAAGAATTTTTTCAGGTCTTTTGCCGTATCGTCGATTGATTTTTTTTCAGCTTCCACGGCAAGATTTAAAAGTTTATTTTCGAGTATTTTATCTGCGAGCGCCTTATCTATAAGCCTTGCCGTAGATTCTTCAAGATTGGCTATAGGCTGAAGCAGTCCGGCGACCATATCCTGAGAAAACATTTCACTGAAGCGTATTTCAGCTGCATGTTTGCTTTTTGTACTGTAAGCATCATTTACGGAATCTATGACGTATTTCTTGATTACGCCGTTCACAACTTCGGATGGTATTTCCTTGTCTGCGAGGGCTTTCAATTCATAAGCGGACCTTTTAAAAGTTGCCTGTTTTTCGGAAGTGCTCTGGCTGTCAACCCCGACCCACGGAATGAAATATGCCAGCAATACAATCAACGCGCCGGTTATCGTAAATATGTAGAATGGCCTTAGGTTTTTTGTTTTTTCCTGATCCATTTAATGTCTCCTTACAAAATCATAACTGTTCCAATTCCAGTTTAGGATACGCATTCATGCTTGTAAGCCATTCGGTCAGTTTGGCTATGCGTTCCTTGGGGTCCTGCGGGATAACGAGCGGCCTTCCGCGGGTATCAACGATTATACCGACTACGCCGCCGGCAACTTCCCTGTCCACCGGCCTGCCGCTTCCTTCGCCCATGTCAAATCCCTTGTGGGGTTCAATATGCAGTTTAGCGGTCTGGCCAACGCCAAGGGGATATACTCTTATTTTACCGTAAGGTATTTCATCTGTAATCTCAGTTCCGTCAGGAAGTTTTCCGGATATTTTCACGCAGGGTTTTCCGTCTTTACCCTGGCCTTTCGGGGCGATGCAGGTGCCAAGATATATGAGACAGTCTTTTTCAAAAACGTCCACGGCCGCCTTGGGATGAACCTGCGAGAGCACTCCAAGCTGGGGCATCATGAATATGCTGTCCACTGTAAGCATTGTAATGCCCTGGGGTTCAAACGCGTCCATTATCATTATAGCTGCCTGCTGACGGCGCGGAGCATGCGAAAGAACGCCGCCCGAACCGACAAGCATGTCAAGTTTCATCATGTTTACGAGAGATTCGCCGGATTCGCTCTGCGAAAACGCATCAGCGATGGTGCGCTGTTGCTGGACCCCTTTGAGACCGACGGCGAGAGATTTGTGCTGTATGAAGGCCAGGCGCAGGGCCTCGCGCGAAATAGCCTGTTCAATTATGAGTTCGCTGAGCATCTGCGGTATGGTGGTGGGACGTATCATTTTATTTTTGATGCGGTTACGGATGTCTTTTTCGTCCATATCAAACGGCACCCAGCGCATGATGTTAGGCACGCCGGTCTCGGCAAGGACGTTGGATACGGAATAACTCATACCGAGGTTTGCGCTGACCGTACGATTGAAGGTATCTCCGAAGACCGAGAAGACGTCCGTTGTAGCGCCGCCGATATCAACGCCGACGATCTGGATCTTTTTGTCCTTGGCAATCATCTGCATAATAAGCCCGACCGCGCCCGGCGTAGGCATGATGGCTACATCGGTCATGGCCATGAGGTTTTTGTATCCCGGGGCGTGCGCCATGACGTGTTCAAGGAACTGGTCCTGGATTTTCCAGCGCGCTGGCATGAGGTTTTCTATTTCAAGCGTAGGCCTGATATTATCAACTATATCAAGCGCGGTTTTTTTCTCCAACAGGTTTCTTACGTATTCACGCGCATTGATGTTACCGGCAAAAATTACGGGCAATTCGTAACCCGTGCCGAGGCGGGGCTTGGGATTGGCGGCGCCGATGATCTCCGCGATTTTCCCCACGTGTTCAACCGTACCGCCGTCGGTGCCGCCCGAAAGAAGTATCATATCGGGCCTGAGTTTTCTTATGCGTTCAATCTGCTGGTGGGGCAGACGTCCGTCATTGGACGCGATGACGTCCATGACTATGGCGCCTGCGCCAAGAGCGGCCCTTTCGGCGCTTTCCGCGGTCATATTCTTAACCACGCCGGCAACCATCATCTGAAGGCCGCCGCCCGCGCTGGATGTGGAAATATATATATCAACGCCGGTACTGCCCTGGGCGGGTTTTATAATCTTGCCATTGTCAAGGATCTTCCTTCCTGAAAGCTCTTCAACCTCTTCTATGGCGTTAATAACCCCTTTGGTGACGTCTTCGGCCGGGGCTTCCACCGTAGTCGGGGCCTCGCCGCGCACGGTCAGCCTGTATACGCCGTCTTTTTCTTCAATCAAAATTGCCTTTGTCGTCGTACTGCCGCAATCGGTAGCTACTATTATCCTTGGTTCCTTATCAAATTTCGGCTTATCAGACATCGTTCTCTATTCCTAAATATAACGAATCGCAGATCTCAAATCTCAAATCTCAGATCGCAGATTTCATATCTCAACTTCCTGTTTCTTGTTTTTCTGTTCCCCGATTTTAGCGCTGAATTCAATATCGTATTGTTCAATCTTACAAAGCAATTTCTCCACGTTTTCCCTTTTTTCAAGCATAAAGGCGAAAATCCTGTAATCTTCGGCGGTAAACTTAACGAAAGGCGGCAGAGACAGCAACGGTATTTGAGCGCTGAATAAGGCATTAACGAAAGGGTGCGTCATATGCATAAAAGTACTGCCGAAAAAACTGAGCGGCTTGTGCGATTCAAGGGCCAAAATAGCCGGGGTCGTAAGCCCTCTTTCTACGATGGCTTTTGCAAGTTTCGCAAGGACTTCATCCTGTTTTTCCGCCGGGATATCTTCTAAAAGTTCATACATAAGTAAAATTATCAGTTATTGCGCGGCATTTTTTTCTTAATGAATTCCAATACGGTTTCCCTGTTATCATTGAATATGACATAAACGCCGCGAAAATTTTCAAGCATGCTTTTACCCGGAAACGGGCTCAATAATACGCCGTTTTTGTCGGCATAGACACTTCTGACGTTTTCCCATTTGCGGACTACGGAGCCGGTCGGTTTTATTATATGGACGCCTTCTCTGTTCAGCTTATAACGGATGGTGAGAAAAAAATCCTTCAGCGAACCGGCGAGAAACAGCAGGGAAAGCGCCACGAACCAGATTTCCCGGAAACAGTTATAGACCGAAATTAAAACGAGAACGATTATCAGCAGAAGCAAAACGGACTTTTTCAGGTCTTTCTTTAACGGGTGGACTGCCCACGCCAACTCCTCCGCCTGACCGGAAATATTGTCTGGAATAATATTCATCTCCGTTTAAAACACGGATATTATAAAGCCAAGTTGCGGTTGTGTCAAGAAAAAACGAAAATGGCCCGGGGACTTAACGAGACCTGGACAAGACACGACGATTTCTAACAGCAGATTGAACGGATTAGGCAGATTGACGACTAACGACTGACGCGGCCGCAGAGAACACTGAGGATACAGAGCAACGAAACACGTTTCCTGTTTTAGTACCGCCTCAGTGAAGGTGAGTTGAGAAAACAATATAAATATCAAAATGCCCAATGATTACGGCAGGGACAGAACATCCCGACACTTCGGTCGGGACTTCCTTCGGTCGCTATTCTGTCCCTACAAAACACCGCGGGGGAACTTGAAAACCCACCTTCACTGAAGCCTTACCTGTTTTAGTAAGGCCTCAGGCGAGGTCACGCTTAACACACCCCTAACCCCCTTCCTACGCCCGCCGAAGCGGGCTTCGTGCCTACGCACCGAAGTGCCTGCCTTTGCGCTCCGTCGCTGAAGCTTTGGAGCGTAGGCGACCGAAACGAAGCATCGGCTTCGTGCAGGCAGGCTTTGGCACGCAGGTGCGCGAAGGCGGGCTCTTAATAGAGGGGA
>JACRIJ010000011.1 GCA_016220095.1 Planctomycetota bacterium
ATGTGAAATGCATGACATGTTCGGAAACAGGACAGCGCTGAATTATCCGTCGGGCAGGCGGTTAACGTATGAATTGGATGAATTAGACCGGGTGCAAACGATGACGGAAAATGTAGGGGCGACCATTGGTCGCCCTGTAGCCGAATACGCATACTATGGCCCATTCCGCGTCAAGACCCGGAAATCCGGCAACGGAACGCAGTTAGATATAGAATATATAACTCTAAGCACGAAATTCTAAACTCTAAACAAATTCCAAATCCTAATGTCATAATGACCGAAACATGACCGTCCGCCGAGTACTGCGGGTTTTGCGCGTTCTTTGCGGGCGCGGAAATCGCGCACATGTATGCTCTTTATGGGCGCGGAGACCGCGCCCCTACTCGCAATCTTCTAATCTTTCAATCTTTTAATCTGTAATCGTCTTATGAAACATCCCGTTGCCGTTGTCTTGTTCTGCGGATTCAGTATGCTCTTAAGGTTGTCTTTGGCGGATGTGCCGGCCTGATTGGCGTCCTGGGTTGCCGCAGTAGTTCCGTTATCCGTTATCGGTGCAGTTCCCGTTGTTGTATTGCCGGTGTTGTCCGTTGCGGTTCCTTGTACTTGTATAGTCACTTCGTCCGTAAGGCTCAAACCCTTGCCGTCGCTTACCTGCAGGCTGAATTTGTATTCCGCAAAATAAACCGCGTCAAAATACGGTTTACTGCCGGTTGCATCATGCAATACTACCGGCGGGCCTGATACCTGCGTCCAGTAGTAAGTCAATCCCGATCCCGTGCTGATGCCGTCCGGGTCCCATATCGGATCACTGCTGTTGCTTCCGTCAAGATACGCGGGCGCGCCTATGCCATAGGTTTCATCGTTCCCGGCGTCAGCCGTTGGTAATCCGTTTTCCGGCGTGTCAACTGCAAAATACAATTCCGAATTGCTTTCCATACCGTTGATGTCCGTTACGGTTAACATGAATCCGTACAGGTTCGCCTCTTTCGGTATAAATGTCTTCTTGCCGTCTATGACGGTTATTTCGCCGCTTGCATCGTCAGTCTGCGTTGCATCAACAAGATTTACTGCCGGACCCGCAATCTGCGTCCATTTGTAAGTCAACCCTTCTCCAACGCTGACAGTGGCGTCAAGGACTATCAACGAATTTCCGCCGGAAAAAGTGCGCAGGTCTCCTTCTGGGTCGTAAAAAGACGGCAGTTCCAATATTGCTGAAGGCATCTCATCCGCGGAATCTTCTTTAACCCATATTTCCATTTCCGCCGGAATCCCATCCGCTGTGCCGTCGTTTACCGTAAGCATAAATCCGTATCTGCCGGCTTGGACAGGGGTGAATACTATCGCCGGCGATGCCGTGTCCGTAAGCGTTAAGGTCGGGCCCGCTGTCTGCGTCCATTCGTAACTCAGTGCGTTGCCGTCCGCGTCAATGCTGGAATACCCTGTAAGAATTACCGTACTGCCTTTTGCGGGTTCGCTGTCAATGGGTTGTATCATTTCTATCTGCGCGCGGGGCAGGGAATTTGCGCTGTCATTTACAATAATGTTTACGTAATCGGCCAGGCCGTACGTCTTCGTGTCGCTTATTTCAAGTTTGAATTGGTAAACGCCCGGGCTTGGAACGGTTACAGACGGCAGGGCAGTAGCGGAATTCTGCATCGTTACATCATACGGCCCGGATACCTGCGTCCATGAATATTTCATCGTGTCGTTATCAGTGTCAAAAGAGGAATTGCCGTACAGCGTTACTATCGCGCCGGCCTCTACAACCTGGTCAGGGCCCGCGATGGCAACAGGCGCGGAATTCGTAGTGGATGAGAACGCGAGTAAAACCGTATCATTTGCCGTTTGGCCGGCGGGGTCAGTTACTGTCAGGCGGAATTCCAGGTTGCCTGTAAGATTGGCTGAACTGAAATAAGGCGCGGCCGTGTTTGCGTCATTAAGCGTTATCTTTGTGCCGCTTAGTTGTTCCCATTCGTATGTCAGTGTTTCCTCGTTGGGGTCGGAAGATTTGGTTCCGTCCAGATAGATATTTGGGCCGTTAAACAACATACTGTCTGCGCCGGTATCCGCGCAAGGCGGAAGGTTGTTGACGGTTACCAGTATGGTGTCCGGTATGGCGGTTATAGCGCCGCTGTTTACAGTCAATGAGAAGGAATAAACGCCGCTTGTGGTTGCAATGAATGACGGTTGTGAAGTTAAAGGGTTAAGGATTTGAGGAGTTGCGGAATTCGGAGCTGTCAGCGCGGTCCATGCATAGCTCAGGCCCGCGGTGGAACCGTCTATATTGGTACTGTTGGACCCGTCCAACGCAATCATGCCCGGATTGGAAATAAAGTCAGCGCCTGCATTGGATTTCATGGCCGCGGCGTCTTCGCCGAAGATGGAGAATGCGCCTGTTGACGACCAGCTTGACGCATTGCCGGCGTTGTCTATTGCGCGCACCCTCCAGTAATACGGTCCGGACGGGAGCGTTTCAGTGACGGTGTTGGCGGAGACTGAAGGGGACACGGAGTATGCGGTGGAAGAAAAACCTGAAGACGTTGATATTTCCAATTCGTAATTCAGGATTCCCGAAGAATCCGAAGAATCTGACCAATCCATAACAGGAGTGTTATCGGCGATAAGTTCGTCTTGCGAGGGTGAAAGCAATATTACGATTGCCGGCGTTGTTATATCTATGGCGCCCGTGGCTGTTACATAAGAACTGTTTTCAGTATCGGCGGGGTTTACGGCATATATATAATAAGTTTGAGAGCCGGCAGTGCTGATAGTGTCGTTGAAGCTTGTGCCGGAAGAATTGTAAACGAGAGTGCCGGTTCCGGATACGCCGTTCCTGTAAACGTGGAAATGGTCCTGCGAACCGCTGATTTGCCAGTTTACGGCAATATAGGCGGCATGGGTGGCGGATGCGGTTGCGGAATCCGGCGGGTCCGGGAGCGTATATGCGCTGGAATTCGTGCCTGTGATTTCGTTGCCGAAATTATCATAAGCGGTTATGGCGTAGTAGTATTTAGTGTTGGATTGCGGCGGTGAAGACGGGTTGTTCGTGGAATTGTCGGACCACGAATTGGATGTTGCCGTACCGGCCTGCGCGTAAGTTCCGGCAGAACCGCCGGCATCGGGCGCGCGTTTTATGACATACCGGTAAAAACCCGATTCAGTATCCGTTGACGCCGTCCATGTCAGGTTAATCCGTGCAGTCGAGACCGGTGTTAATGCAGGGGCATTAGGCGTTGGCGCAGGCGGTGTAATATCAGAAGAACTTGTGCCTATGGCCGCATTAGTGCAATTGTCAACAGCCGTAACGCGGTAGTGATACGTTGTATTTGCCTGCATGGGATTAGACGGATTATTGGCCGCGCTGTCGGTATAAAAAGTACTCGCAGTCGTTGCGAGTTGTATCCATGAGCCCGGAAGGCCGCCTGAATCCGGCGCGCGCTCAAGGACATAAGGAGCAAGCCCTGATTCCAAATCCACGGAAGTCGCCCACGTTATGGTAATCTGGTTTGAAGAACCGTTGGACAATACAGGCGCGTCGGGCGCGGGCGAAGGCGCGGCAGTATCAACAGAGTATATCAAAGTCCAATCACTCAGGGTTGGTGTACTGGTATTTATTGTGGTAGAAAAGTTCGCGCGGAGTTTGATTGCGGTTTCCGCTTGTACGGCAGGAATTGTATTCAGGTCTGTGCTTGAGGTAACATCTGATGATAATGTGGAATCATCGGATGCCTTAAGGACATCTACGGTAATGGATGTTCCCGCGGGTCCGCCGTTTGACGCGTCTGATTTCGTGAAAGACAGCGCGCCCCATTGATAGACTTTTACGGGGGCAATCGCAGGTGAAATAATTGTGCCCGAGGTTTTGTATAAAGGAGGAAGCGTGCTGATGTTTGTTATGGAAGTAACGGGTTCGGGCGATACATAGTTTCGGACGCCCGAGCGGCGCATTATTTCGGCGTAGCTGAGGGCAATATTGGAGACGCAGGCTTCATCCAGATAACAGCCCGGCAGTCCGTTGCCCCAGGTATTTTCGCCGAAGCGGAATTCCTTGGCGTTGCTGATATTGGTACCGAAATTGGCATGGGTCTTATAACCTTTCAAAACGCCGTCAAGGTAGGCCTTTATAGTAGTTCCGGATCTTAAATAAAGCACATGGTACCATTGGCCGGCGTTGATATTGCCGCAACCCGGGGCGGCTTCATAACTTGCGGCGCCGATTGTTACATAGGCGCCAATTCCGAGGTTTGCCCAGCTGGACAGTTCTATTTCAAAGCCGTTATCGTGGGCGCCGCTTGCACCGGTTTTGGCGATGATGGCCCATTCGTTGCTGGCAGGTGTGGTTTTGGTGGCATAGACCCAGCATTCCCACGTAAAATCGCCTGTGCCGAAATCAAGGCTTCCGCTTACGGGGTCGCCCATTGTGACGTAGTCATCCGTGCCGTCCAGAAGGCCGGCGTTGGAACCGAGTCTGGCATTGGCGGTGAAAGTCGCGCCGCCGTTTGCCGTACCCGTAGTGCCGCCTGTGGCGGAATCAGCCCACGTATTGTTCATGTGCCAGAGGCCTTTGGTGTTTGTGTCTGCGGTTATTTCCTGCACGTAGGTGCCTGATGCGGTGAAAGTCCTGTTCCAATCCGAACCCGGGGCCGCGCCGGGATTGCCGTAAAATATGTAAACATTCGCGTATGAGTTTGCGGGAATGTAATCAACCTTCACCCAAATCTTGGTTGTTGCCGTATTGGCGCCGGATTCTATCCAATATGGGTAGCAGGCGGCCCATTTTTCTTCAGAGTAATCATTGGTTGAGGCGAATCTGAGGTCGGAGCAGTCCTTGTTGAGGAAGCCCGCGGTAACGAGGGCCGCGGTATCAATGGTGAAAAGCGCCTGGTAATTGGTCAGGGCGCCGGCGGTAGAATTTGTAACATTGAGCGTGCCGCCTTTGGTACAGGAGCCGGCCTTGGCGTTCCATGCCGTTGCCGAACCCGCAGTGGAAACCACGGGTTCCGGGGACGCGTATTTCCGCGCGATAATCCAATCCGCAGAAACATCGCCGGAATACGAATTACTTCCGCCGTCTCCTGTTGTGGTTCCGATTGTGTATGGAGGCGTGGCGGTTACGGTTGCGGTATTTGAATACGCGCCGAGGGACCAGTAGAAAGACGTTCCGGAAATCCGGTGTATCATCTTTTGCAAGACAGCCGTGGTTGCGAACGAACCGGACCACGCGCCCCAGTATATTTGTTCGCTGTCAAAGGCGCCGTAATCGGGAGTTCCGCCGATGCCGCCCATGCCGAATCTCTGCCTGTAAGAGACGTTTGTTGTCGTGGTTAATTGCAGTCTGCGTTCTATCAGGATATTGCCCGTGAGCGGGTAGTTTGTTGAATTGGAGGATAATCCGGCATATCCGTTTACGGACCTTATCCGCATGAAACCGTTCTGCACTGAGATATTGCCGTCGCCGTTAGGCGTGGATTGAGACCATTTGTTTGAGTCAAGGTATATTCCGTTGAAGTCGTCAAAAAATTCAAAGACCGCGTCGCCGTTGTTTGCATTTCCTGCTGATGAATTTCCGTAGTATATACAAATTACGGTTGTGGCGCCTGTCGCGATAGATGGGACTTTTACCCAGAATACGGCAGTGCCGGCCAGGGTGAACGTTTCTTTCCAACATGGGTAGGTCTTGCCCGTGGCGTCGCCGAAGCGGATATCGGCAAAGTCGGTCCTGCAGGCACTTCCGAGGTTGAAATCACCGCCCGCGGAATATCCTGCTGTAATTTTCATCTGGTAGTTGGTCAGCGTGGAGCCGGACGTATTGTTCAGGGTGATGGATTTCTGCCAGGCGAATTTTATATTTTCCTGTTCGGCATAGACTGTTATAAGGGGTTCGGGGGATGCGTATTTGCGGACTATGAGAGGGTTGCCTTTGGCGTTATAACTTGACGGGGTTGTTGAACCGCTTGGTGTGCCGTAGCAATCCACGCGTACGCGTCCTGAGCCGCCTGCGCCGCCGACAGGGGCCAGACTCCAACTGCCGTAAGTTGTGGCCGTTGCGGTGCCGCCCGCGCCGCCTGTTGCATCCGTGGTTCCTAAAGCTATTGTAGTGCCTAAAAGGCAGATTGAGCCGCCTGCGCCGCCGCCGCCACCGCCGCCGGCGATATCATCGACTGTCTGTGCCCTTAGATAGCCGTTCTGGCCGTCGTTGCCTTTTGCCGTAATACTGCCGGTATTTGCGACAGTAGGTGCGGCAATATAAATAATACCGCCGCCGTTTCCACCGCTTCCGTAGCCGGAAGGCTGGAATTGGCCTCCAAAATAATAATAATTTGACCCTTCGCCGCCGCCTGAGCCGAAAAATATGCCTGAAAGATAATTTGTTCCGTATGTCAGGCCGGCGCCTCCGAAGGCGGTTAATGTGTTGCATGCAGTGACACCGTTTGAGCCGGTGGTTCCGTAGCCGCCGCCGTAACCGCCGTTCATTCCTTCTCCATTGGAAGTAAGTCCGCCGGAACCGCCGCCTAAATGATTGGTATTGTAAATCGGCTGAAAAACGCCGCGATGATAACTTTCTCCCGCGTAAGGCGTGTAGCTGGAGCTGTAGATTTCTTTTGTGTTGCCCGTATTGGCGCCCCTGTAACCTTTGCCTTTCATGTCAACCGTGCCCTGGACAGTAATCGTTCCGCTGGCCCTGAAGAAAAGCACGCCGTTTTTGGCCCCGTCATAGGCTGTGGCCGTGAGGGTAGCTCCGGAAGATACCGTTACATCAGTATAATTCGGTATGCGTTGGACCATGATTTTCTGCGTTGAGGAATCGCCGAATGTCCTGGTAAGAGCGGCTTCCAGAGTCAGGGTGTTGCTCACAATGCCGGTTATCTTTCTTGTCTCGCAATTGCCCACGTTGCCGTAATCGCCGGTTGAACCTTGTAAATTTGCTATAAGGATTTCATCGCCTGAGGCGAGTCCTGTCGGTGCGGTTGATAAGGTTACCGTTGTTGCGCCGGCGGAAATGGTGCCTGTAGTGGAAAAATTAACCGCGTCAGCCTGGGTTCTTCCGCCGTAACCGTTGGTTTGGGTATTTATATTGAAACTGCCCGAAGTTACGGAGAGAGGGCCGCCCGCGCCGCTTCCGAAGACATCGGGAAAAGCGCCGGCATAATTCGCATTGCCCGCGGCTGTTGTATTGCCGTAATACATGTAAAACGCGTTTAATCCCGAAGGCAGTGCGCCGGTTTTTATCCAGGCAGTGCCGTCCTTTTCCAGCCAGTAAGGGAGTTCCGTACCTGAGGAATTGCAGAACCTTAAGTCGCCGTAATTGTGTTTTGCTTTTGCTTCGTAGAGCATGGCGATTTCCGCCTGAGAAAGCGCGCGGTTATAAATGCGGACTTCGTCAATGAGCCCGTTTACCGGGTATGCGTCCGAGGTGCTTGATTTTTCTTTTCCTATCGCGATGTTTTCCGAATTCGCGGTGATTACTCCTGAATAATTTACAAAAGATTCCAGTTTGCCGTCAACGTAAACCCTCAGCGAGGTGCCGTCAAAAGTGCCGGTCAGGAAATGCCATGTCTGGTCCGCGACGTCGGTAGTGCCGTTGAGCCCTGTCTGTACGGCGCTTATATGCGCGTTTGCCTGGAGATAGTCGCCGGTGGGGTTTATCCACAGCGCGAATGCCTCTGTGGCATCAGGGCCTTTGCCGATGACCCTCTGCCATATCGTGGGATCGGCGGCGGTTGATTTGTACCACGCGGAGAGCGTAAAATAATTGGTATTAAAGGCGGCATTGTTCGTTAATATTACGTAGTCATCCGTCCCGTCAAAAGACAGGGCCTTGTCAAACCTGCCTGAGGTTGACCACGTGGGATCGTTCGCGTCAGTGCCAGTGGTGGAACCGAGCTGTCCGTTGATGATATTGCCGGACGAATCCATCGCGATTTGGCCGCTACCGTCTTCAAAGTGGTATGAGCCGGAAATCCCGGTTTCATCGTATATGGGATTGGTAACCTTGATTTGGTAGTCTGAGAGTGCGGAACCGGTTTTATTATCCGCGGTGACGGCCTTACGGTATAGCCATGAGGCGTTCCACCAGTTGTCTAATACGGATGTTTCCGAGAGTATAACGCTGTCGTTTACCGCCTGGGTATCGGTCAGGGAACTGCCGGTGAAGTCGGCCGTCAGCGTCTGCGTCCAGGTATCGGCAAAAATAAATGCCGACAGGCAGAGCAATAGAAATAATGCCGGAACGGCATAAGGAATTCGTTTACACATACACGAACCTTTAAATTAGACTGTCTGTACACAACACTGAATCAGCTTTGCCGATTCTATGATATTATACCACATTTCAGCGCTGAAAGTCAAACTTTTGTTTGCAAAATTGCCCCTGATATACGCGTGTTTGCCACGAGGTCTCGAAGACACGAACAAAGTAGCGGGTGTTGAGTACCGAGTGGCTGCGTTCGTCGCAGCGTCAATAAGAATCGCTGGTGTTATAACTTTAAAATGTTGACATTTAATAAATACATAGTATGATTAGTTTATTGAAGTTGTTGTTTTTATGATACATAATATAAAAATAATTGCCGCAACTGGTTTATTGTTGTTGTACTGCGGCATATCGTGTTCCAAAGGCCCGCAGGGCGCTTCCGGCGCGGATAAGCCGGAGGCTATTGCTAATGTTACTGCGCCGCAATCGGAACGGTCTGTATCATATCCGAAAACCATTCACGTCTTCGTTGCCTTGTGCGATAACGTAAACCAGGGTATCGTGCCGGTGCCGGCGCAGTTGGGTAACGGCGAAGACCCCGCAAATAACCTCTATTGGGGCGCGATGTACGGCGTGAAGACGTTCTTCAGCCGCAGTATTGAATGGGAAACGGTCGCGTCAGCATCCGATAAAACAGGGATTATACTTGAGAGATGCGTATTCAGGCATAAGGCTACAGGCGCGTATCTTATTGCCGACGCCTATAAAGGCACGGAAATCAAAAGGTGCATAACCGATCTTCTGAATTCGTGCGCCGGCGCCGTAAAAGGCGAGGCAATGGTGCAGGACAATGGCAGAGATATTGCATTGCCTGTCGGCGGCGGCGCGCAACTGCTCGCCTATGTCGGCCATAACGGGTTGATGGATTTTACATTAGAAAATTATCCGCAAAAACAGGACGGCGTGGCGCATGACGCGGTTGTGCTGTGCTGTAGAAGCAGGGAGTATTTTTCAAATGCGCTGGTTTCGGCAGGGTCCAAACCGGTATTGTTGACGACCGGGCTTATGGCTCCCGAGGCGTATGTGTTGAAGTCCGTCTTGGACGGTTGGCTGGCCGGAGAGGGAGGAGACAAGATAGCAGGCCGCGCCGCACAGGCGTACGCGCAATACCAGAAATGCAGTATCACGGCCGCGGAAAGGCTGTTCGCGGCAGCGAGCAGTGAGTAGCGAGTAGTGAGTACCGGGGGACGACGACGAAATACGAACGAGGACAAAGGACGAACGACGAACGAAATAAACCAGTCCCTGTTCCTTACGAAGGAGGAAGAAGGAAAAATGAAGAAGGAAGGACGTTTGGGATTTAATGACTGGATGATTTACGACTTGATGATTGACGTACGGACGCGTAATCGTTTACCCTGAGGCGGTCCGAAGGGTAAATCATCAAGTCATCCAGTCCCCAAATCATTAAATTTACGAAAGGTCTCGTCAAGTCCCTGTTAGTAATCGTTGTCGTTACGTTGTTCAAAATAGTTCAAGATTGTTCAATAACAGCCAATGGACGGCGGTCAGCGCTCTGCGTCCTCTGTGTGCTCTGTGGCTGCGTTAGTCGTTTTGTTGTTCAGTCGATTAGTTGTTTCGTCGTTAATCCGCTGTTGCAAAAAAAAACTTTTCAAAATGTCTTGACATTTGCCATGTTAATTGGTATGATAATTTAAGATAAGGAGATGTTAATATGTTAAATTTATCAAAAACATGCAAATACGGTTTGAAGGCGCTGGCGTACCTGGTAAGGAACGGGGACGCGGAACTGGTCAGGATACCGGTCATCGCGGAAGCGGAAAAGGTTCCGACGAATTACCTGCGCAAAATATTTGATCGGCTGATAAAGGCGCGGGTCGTTATTTCCACGGTCGGGCCCGGCGGCGGCGTGCAACTCGCCCCCGGGGCGCGCAGGATGAGTATCGCCGATATTATTGAAATCCTTGACGGCAAGCCGGATGCCAATGTCTGCCATATCTTCGGTACGGCAGGCTGTAAGCACGACCGCGCGTGCCCCATAGAGACCGAATGCCGCAAACTTAACCGTGAAATCTGGAAAAAACTGCGGACTTTCAGGCTGGAAGGATTTACTGCGAAGAAATAACGTGACTCGAATAAGAGTCTGGAGTCGTGACTCAAGACGCAAGACTTAAGACTCAGGATTTCGTCGTCGTCCTTCCTCCTTCGTTTTTCATTCTGCATTCTTTTATTGTATGGAGGTTTTATGAGGCCTACAGAATTGCTTAAAGAAGACCACAAGGTAATCCTCAGGATGATTGCCGTTATGAAAAAGGCCGCGGATGACGTTATCGGTGGCGGCGGACTTAACGTTGAACATCTTGAGCGTATGGTTGATTTTATCAGGACATTCGCCGATAAATGCCACCACGGCAAGGAGGAAGACCTGCTTTTCGTGGAAATGGAAAGATACGGCATACCTAAGGAAGGAGGCCCCATAGGAGTTATGCTTGAAGAACACATCGCGGGCAGGAATTACGTCAAGGGCATGGCTGAAGGCATTGACGAAATCAAGGCCGGAAAGAAAGGCGGCAATAAAAAATTCGCCGAAAACGCCCGCGGATACGCAAGCCTGCTCACTCAGCATATTGACAAGGAGGATAATATCCTCTATATGATGGCCGATATGCACCTTGACAGGAATGCGGATGAAAAGCTCCTCGCGAAATTTGAAAAGGTTGAAAAGAAAATCATGGGCACGGTAAAACGCGGGGAATACGTCAGTCTCGTGGAAACCTTTGAGAAAATGTATTTGAAGTAAAATTCCGTAGAGACGCCCCGCCGGGGCGTATCTGCAATAACATTACCATTTTATAAAGGAGTAGTATCATGAAAGAAAAGATTGAACAGGCTATCGCGAAAGTACGCCCGTACCTGCAGAGGGACGGCGGGGATGTTGAATTGGTGGAATTTGATGAGCCGAACGGCGTGGTGAAAGTCCGCCTTTCCGGCGCGTGCGGCGGATGCCCTATGGCCACGGTAACCCTCAAACAGGGCGTTGAAAGGGCTATTAAACAGGCAGTGCCGGAAGTAAAGACGGTGGAGGCAGTCTGACGAAGTAGCGAGTAGTGAGTACCGGGTAGCGAGGAACGTATGTCGAAACGTCTGCACGGACAAATTACAAAGTACTCACGCACAAAGTACATTCACAGCAGGAAGAATGAAGGACGTTTGGGATTTAATGACTGGATGATTTACGACTTGATGATTGACGTACGAACGCGTAATCATAAACCAAAGAAGTCGTCGTGTCTCTTTCAAGTCTCATAGAGTCCCTGTTATAACGCGAGGAGGAAAAATGAAAAATGAAGGAAGGACGGGACGAAACGACGCACGAACTCCGTAACCCCAAAACCCCTAAACCCCATAACCCCTAAACTCCATAACCCATAAACTCCGTAACCCCGTTTATAAGGAATAAGTTATGAACCCTATTTTTCGGGATTTTTTCAATGACATCAAACCTATCAAAATGCGGGAACAGCTTGTCGGTATTTCAGGCGCGTTCAGGACAGAAGATGATGTACTGGAATATTCGTTTGCTGACACGGTTAAAATGGCCGGGCACGTCTGTCCGACCGTATCCGGCGCGTACGTGTCATGCCAAAAGGCTCTTGAGAAACTTTACCCTGATGAAATACCAGTTCGCGGCGATATAGCCGTTACCGTTTATGGCGCTCCTGATGACGGCGTGTACGGCGTGATAGGACAGGTATTTAGTTTTGTTACAGGCGCCGCGCCGAATACCGGTTTCAAAGGACTCGGTACAAGATTCAAAAGAAAAGACCTCTTGAAATTCAAGGACGAACGGATTGATCCGTCAGCCATGTGTTTTGAATTCCGGCGCCTGGATAATAAGAAGGCCGTCCTTGTCAAATTCTATTCCCACAAAATTCCTTATCCGCGCGAAAAAGAGGCGCGCATTGGCGAGCTTATTCAAAAGGTCGTCTGGGACGGTGCAACAGGCGCGGAAAAAAAGGAATTTCAGGAACTGTGGACGGATAAGGTGAAAACCATCGTTCTTGATAATAAGGACATTGATAAATGGATGAAGGTTGAATCAGTGATTCAATGATCTGGTGATTTGGTGATTTAACGACCTGACGATATAAGGATTTAATGCAAAAGAAATATGCATGTAATAGATGACCGGTCAGTGAGCGGTAGTTTATGAGTTAAAGGTAGTCGCGCGGATATTAAACTACCAGCGCGCAGGCTCGAAGCCTGCGGCTACCTTCGTTGCCAGACAGAATTTTAATACTACCATTCACCGATGCTTTATATGTAATAGGAGTAAAATTTTTAAAAGGAGAAATTAATATGGCAATTAGAACAGTAGATGTCAGGGGCCTGGAACACAGTGAGCGTGAGATGTTGATATTTCCGGGCATTGAAGAGCTTAAACCCGGCGATATGTTTCGCTTGGTTGTGGAATTCAATCCCATACCGCTCGTGTTCATGCTCAAGGCCCGGGAGGAATTTGATCTTAAATTTGAAAAAGAAGGGCCCGAGGAGTGGATACTCAATGTGAATAGGATTGAGAAAAGCAAGGCAAATGATTCCACGAAGAAGGAATATTTGAAAAAATTACTTCAAGAACTTAAGAAGGGTTCTGTGTCCGAAAAGACAAAGGAACAAGTCAGGGAATTTCTTTCAACGGTTGATGCAAAAACGCTCGGCATTGTGGAGCAGGAATTGATTAAAGAGGGCGTGTCTTACGAAGAGATACGGACGAACCTTTGCGAGATACACTTGGACATGCTCAGGGATTCGCTTGCCGCGAACAGGATAGAAGTGCAATCCCCTCATCCCGTGCATACTTTCATGGAAGAGCACAAGGTCATTCTTAAATCCCTTGAGGAGCTTGGCAGGCTCGCGAAGCGATTAAAAAAAGCTGGAAGTTTTAAAGATGTTGGTGATGACGTTGAAAAACTGAAAGAGATTTCCCATCATCTCGTTGATGCCGAGAGCCATCATCAGAGGGAAGAAGACTGCCTGTTCACGCGCCTGGAGAAGCACGGTGTCGTTGAGCCGCCGGCCATAATGAAGATGGACCACGAGGAATTCAGGAAGAGAAAACACGCTCTTTATAAACTCGCCCATCATCACGGCGATTATAAGTTTGAGGAATATAAAAAACAGGCGATAGAATACGGCGAATACCTTGAAAAGGAACTTACAAACCATATTTTCAAGGAAGATAATATCATTTATCAGATATGCCTGCAGGTATTCAGCCCGGAAGAATGGGCGGAAGTCAAAAAGGAATGCGACAGGATAGGCTATTGCTGTTTTTCACCGGCAGAGATGGAAACGCATACTTTGGATTTGCGGGCCATACCGCCTTTCCAGAGGCATCATAAGATATTTGAGATGTGGGACGGCTTGAAAAAAGGCGGAAGTTTTACTATTATCAACGACCACGACCCGAAACCACTGTGCTATCAGTTTGAGGCCGAATACAAGAACCAGTACGACTGGAAATACGAACAGGAAGGGCCGAAAGACTGGATGGTAACAATTAAAAAAACAGGGTAAAGCCGAAGGCCTTGAATGCGGGATATGCGATTTCAGATTTGAGATCTCATATCTCAGAGCTCGTGTCCCGTCATTCTGCTGTCATAACATGGATATTTCGTTAAAAAGAAATTTCCTTGCCGGTTTTCACGTGTTCCCTTACCGTATTGATGACATCTGCCCATAAGACATTTCCGCTTTTAGCGCTTCGTATGTTGGTTTTTTTGCCTTGCTCCATCAACGGTCTTAAGCCGGCCATTACGTTGTCTTCGGATTCAATTGTAAACAGGGTTTCAAGTACGTATATCGCCGGCTGTTCCGTATGTTTTAGCACGTATTTTATAAGCTGATCAAAGTAAGAAGTTATTTTATACCTTTCAATTACCGGAAGAATAGTATTGAAATCCTCGTACGTCTGTTTGGAAAGGTATATACTGATAAATTCTTCCCAGTACTTTCGGTCGTCTCTCAAACGCAGTCCTAACGTTATCATTACAGACTTGTTAAAATGTGATGTCGCCGGTGAAAGCAGGTTTTCTTCAATGTTGAGTTTAGCAAATAACCATTCTTTTTGCGCGATGTTTAGATTTTTGGCGCCCATTTTAGTCCCTGACAGAAAGCGTAAGTTGTCGTAATCCTCAGGCCAAAGCAGGTTGAACCTCGCGCACAGTCCAAGTGAATACGGAAATGGATTAAAATTGCAACAAGTGTTTGTTTCAAAAAAAATCATTTCCTTTTCCAATATATCAGGCAAAAACCTATAATCGCAGTTTTTCATGACGTATTCATGTAGAACTGTTTCTTCCAGCGCCGGGAACAGTTGCATTGCGTACCAGGAAACTCTTGTGATAACCCACGTATGACATACTATTAGTGCAGATATGAACGCGCTTACGGTGACAGTCGTCCAAAAAGCCGTATTGCTGTTGCCTTTCTTTGCCATATTGCGTTTTCCTCAAGAAACACTTATTTAAACGCAATTTCCGGCAAATAGTTCAATGTGGGTTGAGGAGTTAAGGGGTTAAGGAGTTATGGAGTAGGGGCGGATGGCCATTCGCCCTTACTACAGGGTTCAGTGTCTAAGTCTTCAATCCTTAATACTTACCTGATCTCGTAACGTTTTATCTGAAAAATTCTTTTGTAAGCGTCTGCCATTCTTCGTCCGTCAGCCGGTTCGGGACATCCCCGAGCATTCCGGCGGCGCCGTCCGGCAGGGTCGCGCCTAATGCCTTGTCCGTTTGCGTGCGAAGCCTGTCGGAATGCTTATGCACTACCTGTATCGCTTTATCCGCGCTCATCAGGGCATTCAGGGCCTCGGTATTGTTTTCCGCGCTGATTGTATATATCCAACCCTGCTGATACGGGTCTTTTCCCGCAAGGGACGGTACGAATTTTACGAGCGGATTCATTTCCATTGTTCTTCCCGCGAATGGCACGTACATATTTAATGTTCTTTTGCCGGACGCCAATTCCCACACAGGCCTGTCGGGTCGGAACGAATCCTGCGGCGTTATGGAATCTACTTTGCCTATAAACCTTGCGGCGAAATCGTCTATTCCTATCCTGAATCTTTTACCGAGCGGCTTTACCCAGATATGGCTGTGTGTGTACAGGTAGTCCGGAATCATTTCAACCTGGTCCACCTGCATGGGTAATTGTTCCGCCGCGGGCCTGGCGATAAATGCCGGGTGCGTTCCGTAGGTATCTTCAAGCCTCTGGTCAACCTCGCATCGCTGGCATTGAAACGCGTTCGGGCATATCTTGTGCGGAATAAGGCCCATCCTTGAAAACCTGCATTTCCTCGCGCCTGATTCCAGGTACTGGGCCCAGCGCTGGCGCGCCTCGGTTTCCATTTGTATGGCGCCGGTAGGGCATACGTAAGTGCACGCGCCGCAACCGAGGCAGTTTTCCGGGACGTCTTTAAACGGGATTTCAATATGTTTTGACGTTCCCCTGCCGGCAAAGCCTATGGCATTGATGCCGAGCACTTCATTGCATACGCGCACGCACATGCCGCACAGGATGCACTTTTCGGATTTCAGCCGGAAACGGGGTTTTATTATTTTGTAATCATCTGCCATTTTTTGCAGGATTTTCGCCTCAGGCGACCTCGCAAGGAGCAATTCAATCAATAGTTTTCTGTTCTTTTCAACTCTTGGCGTATGGGTTTGCACCTGGAGCCCTTCGGACGCCGGGAACAGGCAGGAAACTGCTATGCGGCTCTTATTTTTCTGCGCAACTTCCACCTGGCAGAGCCGGCAGGAGCCGTAACCGGTTAGTTCTTTATGGTGGCATAAGGTCGGTATTTTTATGCCTGCCTTCTGGCACGCGTCAAGCACGGTCTTGTTGTCTTCAATTTGGACTTTCTGGTTGTTGATTAAAAGGTTTATCATTTCGTTTTCTCCTTAGTTAGTGTTTAAATCAATTTCTGCGTATTTTTGCCACGAGGACACGAAGACACGAGGGACGCATATTTTAGCACGATAAATGGCGTTTGGTTTCTTTACGTAAATCTTCGCGGCAAGTTTACCCTGAGCGTATAGCGAAGGGTGCCTTTGTGGCTGAGCCGTTGCTTCGGTTGCGGATGGGCAATTTTCAATTAGTAATTTTCAGCTTTTGCGCGGCATTATATCTTCCCGGTATTATCCGTATAGAGTCAAACTTGCACGTATCTATGCAGACCCCGCACCGGATGCATTTTTCAGGGTCAATGACATGCGGTTTTTTCTTTTCGCCGGCGATGGCCTCTGAGGGGCAGGATTTCAGGCATGCGGAACAGCCCTTGCACGATTGCGCGTCAATTTTATAATGGATCAATGCCTTGCACACGCCGGCAGGGCATTTCTGGTTTTTGATATGGGCTTCGTATTCATCGCGGAAGTATTTAAGCGTAGTCAGTACGGGATTAGGGGAAGTGGCGCCTAACTGGCAGAGTGACGAATCCCTGACCGTTTCCGCGAGTTCCTCAAGAAGTTCGATATCGCCGTCTTTGCCGTAACCCTCGCAGATATTCGCGAGGATTTCATGCATCCTGCCGATGCCTTCGCGGCAGGGGACGCATTTGCCGCAGGATTCCTCCTTAAGGAAGTTAAGGAAATACGCGGCAATATCAACCATGCAGGTATTTTCATCCACTACTATCATGCCGCCGGAACCCATCATAGAGCCGGCCTGTGTGAGCCGGTCGTAATCAACCGGCAGGTCAAGGAGTTTTTCCGGGATACAGCCGCCTGATGGGCCGCCGGTCTGGATGGCCTTGAATTTTTTTCCGCCACGGATGCCGCCGCCTATGCCGAAGACTATTTCCCGCAGGGTCATTCCCATGGGTACTTCAACGAGGCCGGTGTTGTTAACCTTGCCGACGAGCGAGAAAATTTTTGTGCCCTTGCTTCCGCCCCAGGGGTTTTGCGATACGTCGCCGGTGCCGATTTTCGTGAACCAATCCGTACCCTTGTTAAGGATAAGCGGCACGTTTGCCCAGGTTTCAACGTTATTAAGACAGCTTGGCCTTTCGTAGAGTCCGCGTTCCACCATGTGGATATATTTTGCGCGCGGTTCGCCGATTTTACCTTCCAGCGAGGCCATAAGGGCGGAAGATTCGCCGCATACGAAAGCGCCGCCGCCGCGGTTGATGTTCATTACAAAATCAAATCCTGACCCGAGGATATTCCTGCCGACAAGGCCGCATTGTTCGGCCTGTCTGATGGCATTGATGAAGAGTTCAACGGCGAGCGGGTATTCGTCGCGGATATAGATATAGCCGACGTTAGCGCCCACGGTGAAGGCGCCGATAATCATGCCTTCAAGCACTGAATGCGGATTGCCTTCAAGCAGGGAGCGGTTGGCGTAGGCACCGGGATCGCCTTCGTCGGCGTTGCAGATGACGTATTTGATATTGCCGTGCGCCTTGCGGCAGGATTCCCATTTGACTCCTGTCGGAAAGCCGCCGCCGCCGCGGCCGCGCAAGCCGGATTTTTTTATCATGGAAATAACGGCATCGGGATTGTTTTCCGCGAGGGTTTTAGCGAGGGCCTGATAACCGCCGATTGAGATATAGTCTTCAATTTTGACAGGGTCTATGCGTCCGTTGTCTCCGAAAATCATGCGGGCCTGTTTATTGTAGAACGGCACGTCGCGTTCGTAAGTGATTTTATTGTTTGTTACGGGGTCTATGTAAAGAAGGCGCTCAATTATCTTTTTGTTGAGTACGGTTTCTTTTATGATTTCAGGAATGTCTTCGGGTTTTACGCCGGTATACAGGACGCCTTCGGGTTGGACGACCATTAGCGGGCCTTTTTCGCAGAAACCATGGCAGCCGGTAATTCGCAAAGCCACTTCGTCGGCGAGGCCGTAACTGTTAAGTTGTTCCCTTATTGCTTCGGCGACAGGTTTTGAACCGGTGGCTTTGCAACCCGTACCGCCGCAGAGTACGATGGTACGCGCGTTCGGATCGCGGGATTTGATTAATCCATCCTGCCACTGTTTGAATTCATTAAAGTCATTTAAATGTTTCATGTCAATATCCTTTCTCATGCGAAACAGGGAAAAGGAAAAACGGAGAAGGAAGTACCGTTGGGATTTAATGACTGGATGATTTCGTGATTTAGTGATTGACGAAAGACACGTAATCGTAAATCATCAAGTCATCCAGTCAAAAGATCATTAAATCAGCAAGACTCCAGACTCATAGACTCTTCAGTATTTTTTCAACCATTTTAGGCGATACCTTGCTGTGGTATTCGCCGTTTATGACCATGACCGGTCCGAGCGCGCAGGCTCCGAGGCAATTAACGGCCTGGAGTGTGAATTTACGGTCATCCGTGGTATCAGGTGCCTTAATGCCGAGCCGGCGTTCAAGTTCTTCAACGACCTTTTTACCGCCCCGGACGTGGCATGCGGTACCAAGGCAGACGCTGATAGTGTATTTGCCGCGGGGTTTAAGCGTGAAGGCGCGGTAAAATGTAGCGACGTTATAGACCCTGTTGAGAGGGATGGCGAGTTGGCGCGCGATATGCTTAAGAGCAGTGCCGGGAAGGTAATTGAATTCCTTTTGCACATCCTGAAGGATGCCGATCAAGGCGGATTCTTCGTAATGGTGTTTTTCAATGATAGCCTCCACCTTTTCAAGTTCAGGCGATTCAGTTAATAATGTTGCAGATTCCATGGTAAACCTCTTGAGATTTAAGATGTAAGATTTAAGATTTAGGATCTTTATCCGTAACCCCGTAACTCCTTAACTCCTTAACCCTCTTAACCCCGTGTAATTCTCTAACCTTTTTTCGCGTCGGCGATGCATTTTTCAATTATAGATGTTTTTATTTCGTTATAGGTAGGGCATTTCCAGCATTCGTAGTGCAGATTGCATAGTTCGTACAGGACTTTACCGGTAACGGTATATTTACAGTGGCGCCGGCCCGCGGGCAGTTGGCGGAGGCGTTCTATTTCGTAAGGCGATTCAACGTATTTTACATTTTCATCAACGAGCATCTGTTCAAACTGGCATGCCTGGCAATCATAATTGCGCGTACAGAGGCGGTAAGACACGTTTTCCTGCCTGAGCCAGACGCAATATTCCTGGTTTTCTTCGGGCGTCAGGACGGTTTCTCTAACGGAAACCTTTATGGATTTGGTTTTAGTGGAAGCTGTTTTTCCGGTTACGTCCTGAAAGACCGGGCAGGAACAGGGGTTGGAAAAGCACGGGCTTATCAATTGCGAAGACGAAGCCGGGATCATCTTTTTTATGGGATAAGCCTTGCAATAACGCATTATGATTTCTTCCAAAAAAGCGCATGACATAAGTCACCTCTTACGGAAAACAGAAAACAGGTAACGAGCCGTAGCCAATGGACGGTTGTCGTTCTTCAATAGGATATAATGGCAAAAGACGTGCCAATTACCTGATAATTATGCAAGCATGTCAATTTTGCTATAACGTCTTGAGGCACATATTATTATAACGATAGATTAAAGAACTACCGGTAGCGAAGAGTGTCGCATGTTTTTTCGCCGGTGTTGAATAATTCAACATGAAACATTGCATATAATTGTAATATGTTGATTAGCAATGCGATAGGCGTATTGTTAAGTTTTTCCCATGAGCGCTGGATTTTTCAACATCCGAGATCCGATACGAAGGAGGAAAAATGTAAAATGAAGAAGGAAGGACGTTTGGGATTTAATGACTGGATGATTTACGACTTGATGATTGACGTACGAACGCGTAATCGTTTACCCTGAGGCGGTCCGAAGGGTAAATCATCAAGTCATCCAGCCACCAAATCGTACTGCCTCAGTCAAGGTGGCATTTTAACATAGTAGTTATAATAGAAAAAACATATAGCGTATAATAGCCCAGCCATTTATGGCTGGGTTTGTATGTCAAAAGCCTGATACTTACGCCATTCATGGCGTTATATTGAGGGCATGAATGCCCTTCATATTTCTCAGCCTTCCATAACCCAGCCATAAATGGCTGGGCTACTAACGTCCTTTAATGCCACCTCTACTGAGGCGATACACTAAATCACTTAATTTTCTTGCGTTTTCAATTTTTTTTTGTTACATTCCTATAGCCATGTTAATATGGCAGTATAAATGGACGTATTTATGAATAGTAAGCAATTAAAATATCAATTGAACAAGATACGGGCGCTTACCATTAAAAGAGATTGGAATGAAGTAATCGCCCAATGCGAATCCGCCGTCAATAAGACACTGTATGGGTCCAAGTTAAAAGAAGAGTATTACCTTCATATATATATAGGTGACGCTTACTTTGCGAAAAAGGAGTACTCGTCTTCCATTGATGCGTATTATAAGGCATATACAGTGGCCTTGAAACATCATCTCAAGCCGGTGCAATTCGCGTATCTTTCCGCAAAACTCGGCCTTAACCTGCTTGCCATAAGGAATATTGACCAGGCAATGCACCAGTTACTGCAGGTGGAGCACTATTATCAGCAGTACGGCGATTCCGTTCTTCCCATGGAAAAATCCAACCGCATGACGATGCAGATATGCATGGCATACTGTTATCTTTACAGGAATGAATTGGGTAAGGTGCACGAAATTCTTGAAAAAGACATGTTGAATTGCCGGAACATCGGCCCGGACAGCATGTTGGCGCTGGATTGTAACCACCTCAGGGGGGAATATTTTGCGGCAGTCAAGGACCACAAAACCGCGAAAACGTGTTTCAATGAGTGCGTAAGGATATCCGGGAAGATAGGCGTGCGCGAGGAAGCCATTGAAGCCAAAGTGCACCTCGCATCCATTGATATGCTTGAAAATAATTTGAAAAGCGCTGAAAAGATTCTCGAAGGCTTGTGCCGGGACGCGGAGAAATTGAAGATTAATTATCTGATTTGCGAATCGGCATTGCTTTTGAGCAAATGCTACGCCATGGAACATAAGTACGAAAAGGCGGAAAAAATTGAACATAAAATAAAACATATCCTTAACAGCCTTGACGTGATATGGCTTTACGAAAAGAGCCGCGAATTTGAACAACTTTTCAGCCAGTTGCACGTGCCCCATGCGCAAATACAGCATTCGGAAGTGAACGTGCTTGATGTTTTGTCGGATTCCATAAACCGCCACTATGAGAATTCCTTTTTCCGCGAAATAGTCATAGGTAAATCCGAAAAGATGCATAATGTATGCCAGCTCCTTGAAAAAATTGCGCCGACCGACATGCCTATCCTTATCCAGGGCGAAACCGGCACGGGCAAGGAACTCAGCGCCCGGGCCATACACCAGAACAGCACGCGCAGTAAAAATACCTGGCTGGCGTTTAATTGCGGAGCCATACAGGAATCCCTTCTGGAGAGCGAACTTTTCGGCCACGAAAAAGGCGCTTTTACCGGCGCGTTTTCGGAAAAGAGGGGATATATTGAAATAGCATCCGACGGCACTATTTTCCTTGACGAAATCGCCGATATGTCGCACGGCCTGCAAAAAAAACTCCTGCGCGTGCTTGAGGAGAAACAGGTCTGGCGTGTCGGGGCCGAGAAGCCTTTGCCGGTAAATACGCGTTTCATTTTTGCAAGCAACCAGAACATTGAGGAGTTGGTCAGGAAAAAACTCTTCCGTGAAGATCTTTTTTACCGCATAAATACGATAGTAGTCAATCTGCCGGCCTTGAGGGAGCGGAAAGAGGATATACCGTGGCTTGCGGCACATTTCCTGAAAAAGTGCGACGCGGGCGGCGAAAATAAAATAATCGTGCCTGAGGCCGGAAGCCTGCTTGTGAATTATCCCTGGCCGGGAAATATAAGGGAGCTTGAAAACGAGATAAAGAAGATATGCGTGCTTTACAAGGACGCTAAGCGCGTAGAGCCGTATATGTTTTCGGAGACGATAAAGAATTACCTGCCGAGGTCCGGCAAGGAGGATATTAAGGGCGATTTGACGCTGAAGCAGATGCGCGATGAATTTGAAAAGAAGATTATCGCCGAAGTCCTCATAAAATACGATAACAACATCATTCAGGCCGCGCAGAGGCTCGGATGCGATAGGTCAGGACTGTATAAGAAAATAAAACAGTACGGGTTGGACGCGGAAGGGAATTCAGAATAATCGCGTTTTTGCAAAAATAAATAATCGTTGTAATTGACCGCTGTACACTGAACACCGGTCATCGTTTACTGTTCACTGTTAAACAACGTTGAACCATATTGAATCGCGTTGAACTATAGAGACTCTAACGAGACTACGACTAAACGACGAGCCGACGATATGAATTTAGCCGTAACCAAAACGACGGCAATTTTTACCACTCCCTGCGCAGGATCCCTTACATTAAATGTTATATTAAGGAAAAGGGAGAAGTTCACGAAGAACACGAAGATTCCCGGGAAAAACGTTGAATGCCAATCTTTGCATTAGAACCG
>JACRIJ010000125.1 GCA_016220095.1 Planctomycetota bacterium
TAAATTCTAATTCTTCAATTTCTGCGAGAAATTCAAGAATTTAGATTTTATGAAATGCGTCGTAAAAATCTCAAATCTTAAATCTTAAATTCGCTCTGGTCCCTATATGATAAGTATACCTTCGGATGCAAAAATTATCAATAAATAATTTTCTGCAGAAACAATCCTTTAGCCGGCGCTGTTGGGCCTGCTTTACAGCGGTTGCGGGAATTAAGTATGTTTTTGACGTCTTCCGGCGGTATTTTGCCTTCGCCGACAAGCAGGAGCGTGCCCATTATGGTACGTACCATGTTATAAAGGAAGCCGTTGCCTTTAACGTCTGTAACGAGGTATTGGCCGCGTTTTGAGATTGTTATATTATATAATGTACGTACGGTATTCTTGTCGTCCGCAGTTTTAGTGCCGAATGCGCGGAAGTCATGCGTGCCGAGCAGTAATTTTGCGGCCTTTTTCATAGACTTCAGGTCGGGTTTTCTGCGCAGGGTTACGCAGAAATTACGGTTTACAGCGGGCCTTGACCGGCCTATATAAAGGAAATACCTGTAAATCTTTATCTTTGCGCTGTATTGAGAATGAAAATTTTCCGACACTTCGTCCAGCTTTTGTATGGCGATATCTTTTGGCAGATGGGCATTCAATGCCTTGAGCAGTGTTGATGCGGGCATTTTAGAGCGCGTAAAGAAATTAGCCGTCTGCCCGAGCGCGTGCACGCCGCTGTCTGTGCGGCCGGCGCCGTGAACGGCAACGTTTTCGTTGAGGCAATCCCTGATTGTACCGGCGATTGCCGCCTGCACGGTCGGCAGGTTCTTTTGTACCTGCCAGCCGTTATAGTTGGTGCCGTCATATTCTATAATTAATCTGATATTGCGCATACTATGTTTTTCCATTTTCGTTACAGGGCATGGGGAATATCTCCCGTCCCCCGGTTCTCGGAACTCGGTTCCCGGATCCCGGCTATCATTTCTATCGGAACTTGAATAAAGAAACTATAACGAAGAATGAAAAATGAAGGGTGGGCAAAAAAAACACTTGCCTTAAAATCCCAATAAATGCTGTAGAGACGCCCCGCCGGGGCGTCTCTACAAAATGCCGCGTGGACTTGAAATCCACTCTTTATTGACCGGGTACGTAAATGATCGTGTTTTTATTGACATATACCGCGTCTGGAAATATAATATGAAAATGTGTAAGAATAGGAGGTTAATCTGATATCATGTTTTATAAGGAGGTGCTATGCGTATCAAATGGTCTATTGCAAGGAAATTATACGGCGGTTTCGGGATTAATGTCGTTCTTTTCGCCGTTTTCGGCGTCTTCGTAGTGGATAAACTGCTTGAGTTCAGGAACGATATAGCAAACTACAGGACAATACAGCAGAAAGTGGAAACAGCAAGGGTGCTCCAAATGCATATTATTAATATTTGGCAGTTCATGACTGACGCATCTTTGACTAAGGAGCAGAGCGTAATTGATACGGACGTAAAAAGGGAAATTCTTCAAGCCAATAATGAAATTAATACTTTAATTAAACTTGCCGGCGACGATGTTAATACGGCCGATAATGCGCGTAATATCAGTGAATCCATTGGAAACATAAATGGCCTTGGCGTTAAAATGTTTAACGGATATGCCGGCAGTTGGGAAACAGGTAATGCCATAATGCCGGAATTTGACCGTGCGTGCAATTCACTGAAAACAGATATAGATAATTTTGTCGCCGGAATAAAGCTGGAATCTGAGACAGCCTGCAATGAAATGAATCAGATGATTTCAACGTCTATTAAAACATGCCTGGTGACAGGCATTATACTGCTGGCATTAAGCATTATCATAGGTGCATTTCTTACTAAAGGTATTACCGGTCCGCTGTCGCTTGTGATGGATTCGGCCGGAAAAATTGCCGATGGAAATCTGAAACAGGATGCCATTAAAGTAAAGAATACGGATGAAATAGGGAAGTTGGCTGAAACGTTTAACGCAATGCTTGCGCGCCTTAACAGCATTGTAGAACAGGCGGAGCGTATAGCGGATGGTGCGATAGGCGCCGATGAGATTGAACGGAAAATGGCGGGTGGTATGGATATGTCATCGGCTATAGGCGAAATAAAAGCATGCGGCGACCTTGAAAAGGCGTTTGCCCGGATGCAGAATGAACTCCGGAAACTGACCATACAAGCCAGGAGGATTGCGGAAGACGATTTGCATAATGAAGCCCTTAAACTAAGGATTCCAGGCGAACTTGGAAACGCTTTCAGCAGTATGACGTCAAATCTTATCGCCTTAGCAGATACCGCGGAAAAAATCGCCGACGGCGACCTGAAAACCGAGTATGCGGCTAAATCCGGATCTGCCGTGCTTTCAAATGCCTTTGCGAAGATGCTGTCCAACCTTAAGGAACTTATAAATAAAATTAATAAGGAGATAGAACAGGTCAATGCGGTCTCGCAGACTTTCGCGGTTGTAGCGGATGAATCGGCCAAGAGTTCTACTCAATTGAGCCAGGCAATACAACAGATAGCAAAGGCCTCCGGAGATGCGGCACAAAGCGCCCAGAACGCCTCGGGCGCGGGCATAAATGCCAAGGAATTGTCTAAAAACGGTAGAAATAAACTCCAACAGATGCTTGTGAAGGTTGAAATGATAAGGAAGTCAATGATTGCCTCCGTTGAGAACATCAGGAAACTATCCGACAGGTCAACTGAAATATCGGAAATGGTCAGCCTGATAACGGATATCTCTGACCAAACGAATCTGCTTTCGCTGAATGCTGCCATAGAAGCCGCGCGCGCGGGTGATGTCGGCAAGGGGTTTGCCGTTGTAGCATCGGAAATACGGAAGCTTGCCGATTCTTCTCAGCAACAGACCCAGCGCGTATCACATGTGATACAGGATATACTGCGGGAGACTGCGTCTGCGCAGACAGCAACGGAAAAGGAAGCCGAAATTGTAAATGAGGGTATTGCGCTTATAGAAGTAATAAACAGCATGTTCCTGGAAATCGCACAACAGATTGAAAGCATCGCCATGCAGATGGAGCAAATCGCAGCTAATGCCGAAGAGACTTCGGCATCAACCCAAGAGGTGACCGCGCAAGCCGAAGAACAGAATGCCTCTATAGAGGAAATGTCCTCTTCCGCAGTACAACTGAAAAGCTCCGCGTTTGCATTGCGCCATAGTATAGAACGATTCAGGATATAAAAGCATTGTTGCAGTGGTTTTTCAGGTAAGTGACGTTTGCCGCCCCTGTCAAAGTAACTCGTCAATAAAGGGCGGATGACGTCTGTCATTTCTCCCCAACTATATTCGACATGAAATCATAAGACCGCATTGATTGAGGCTGTACCAATCCCCGTAAGGCGTCAGTAAAGGTGGCATTTTAACATAGTAGTTATAAGAGAAAAAATATAAAGCGTATAGTAGCCCAGCCATTTATGGCTGGGTTTGTATGTCAAAAGCTGATACTTACGCCATTCATGGCGTTATGTTAAGGGCATGAATGCCCTCCATATTTCTCAGTTTTCCATAACCCAGCCATAAATGGCTGGGTTACTAACGTCCTTTAATCGTCACTGTCCCGACTTGTCGGGACACAATACAATATTCGTCTTCTTTAGACGAGTCGCTTACGCTCTCCATCCTCCGTCCCGATTTATCGGGACTGCGGAGGACGGACAGAGCTTCAGCGACGGAGCGAAGATTCCCTGTAGCGAGTTTGCCCTGTAAGGGCTACAGGGAGCTTCAATGCCACCTCTGCTGAGGCGCTACCGTTTCCCTGTTTTTTTTCTTGCAAAATAAATTAATAATATTAATATGTAAAAATTAATTATCGCACTCTGAAAAGAACCTTTTTCCGGGCACGTTTGGAAATTAAAATGTTTTTTAAGGAACACCTGGCATGAAAAAATTCCTGCAAAAGCTGACATTATCCTTTGGTTTCTTCATACCCATATCCGGCCTGAATGTTGAAGAGGAATTAAGCATAAACAAAGACCTTTCAGGAAGCTATAAACTGCACACGTGGTATGATAAAAATCAGATTGAAATGTACGTTGAACCGGTCCAGTTAAAAAGGGATTATCCGAACAAAGAGTCATATGCGAAGGAATTCGGCAATGACAGCGTGCAGAACCTGAAATGCGACGAAGAAGTTAAAGGCACTGACATGAATTTTACGATGTCCTTTGATTTTACGGACGTCAAGAAGATACCGCCGTTTGCGAACATAGTTTTTTCAGAAGACAAGAGCAGTTATACGGTTACGCGCAAGGTTGAATTTTCGGAAAAGGACCCTGATAAGAGCATGCTGAAGGGGTTCAAGTACAATTTCAAGTTGACATTGCCGGGGAAGGCCACCGAGACAACTGAAGGATACGCGGACGGCTGGTCTAAGGATTTACCTGAGCTTGTGGGCCTTACGGAGCTGAAAGCCAAGTATGCGAAGGCCGAGGCCGCTCCCGCCGGCGGTGAAGTGAAAACCGAAGGCGGTGCCGAAGGCGAAAAGCCCAAGGAAGAAAAGAAAGAGGGCATGTCAACCGGGCTGTTGATAGGAATAGGCGCCGGCATCCTCGCAGTTATAGGCATTGTCGTATTTATGTTTATGAAGAAACAGAAGGCGAAAGAACAGGAACGTCTTGCGCGGCTTCAGGCTGAAGAGGAAGGCGGTGAGGAGGATGAGGCTCCGGCAAGGCCGAGTTCGCGTTTCCGCAAACCTACAACAAGAGGAACCGTAAAAAACACATCCGCAAGGCTTCAAAGGCCGGCGGCAGGCAGGCCCGGTTCAAGGCCGTCAAGGCCCGCGGTCCCGCCGCCGATAGATATTGACGAGGAAGAGCCGCCGCAGGAAGAGGAGGTTCAACAGGAAGAGGAAGTTCAGCAGGAAGAAGCGCCGCCACAACCTAAACCGCAGTCGTCTCCCGTACGCAGGCCGCAGGCTCCGCCGGTTGCTCCGCGTTCTTTCGCATCCGCTTCAGCTCCCGTTCCGCAAGGCGCGGAACCGATGAAAATCATTCAATGCCCGAAATGCCAGACAAAATTGAAAGTCAAATCATCGTTGAAAGGCAAACCGGTTCAGTGCCCGAAATGCAAAAATAAAATGCTGGTGCCGTAAAGGAGTCTATGAGTCTGGAGTCCTGCTGATTAAAGGATCTGTTGACTGGATGATTTGCGGCTTGAGGATTGACGTACGGACGCATATTTGTTTGCCTTGAGGTAAAACCGAATGGTAAATAATCAAGTCATCCAGTCGCTAAATCATTAGATTTCCGATTAATCAGTTGTAGAAAATATTCGTTTTTTTTGATTCGCATTGAAATGCGCATAGCTGTGTTGCGTAACACTTTGGTATGCAGTAGGTTGCGTTGAAGTCCGTGGAATCACTTTTTTGAAAATTCCCTCTTGCTTTTTTCATGCAAATATGCTTTAATAGAACTCCATATCGTATTACGTGAAGATGACTTTGCCGTTTATGCAGGAATTCTTCATCATGTATTCAATGATTAGTATCTGCTGAAAGCATTTAAAAGAAATCTTATTGGAGGTTTTTCTGATGGATCCCTATGTGATTTTGCGTTCCGCTCTTGAAGGTGAAGAGATTACCACAATAGAAGCGCTCTTGCTGATGCAGCAGGAGAAATCGTTCATTCCTGAAATTTTCCAGGTTGCCGACGAAATCAATAAGCGCCTCAACAGGGATACCGTTACCTTTGTCCACAGCAATATGATTACGTATACGAATGTCTGCAGGGCCGGCTGTAAGTTCTGCTCGTATTACAGAAAGAAAGGCGAGAAAGGCTCTTTCGCGCATACCATTGACAGCGTGCTTGAAGCAATTTCGGCAAATAACAATATTACGGAAGTATGCCTTCAGGGCGGATTGAATCCGGAGCTGAAATTTAATTTTTTCCACGAATTATTCAAACAGATAAGGAAAAATTTTCCGGAACTCCATATACATGCCCTGTCGCCGGCTGAAATCTACTTTCTTTCCAAAAGAAACCGCATGCCGGTGCACGATATCCTGACGAAATTCAAAGAAGCGGGGCTTAATACCATACCGGGCACCGCGGCCGAAATTCTTAATGACAAACTGCGTAAGAAAATCTGCCCCGATAAAATACGCACCAATGATTGGATTGATATCGTTAAAACGGCGCACAGGATGGATATTAAGACTTCAGTTTCACTCTTGTACGGCCATATTGAAGATGAAATATACGTCAGCGAACACATGGAGATAATACGCAATATACAGAAGGAGACCGGCGGTATTACGGAATTCATAGCGATTCCTTTCATGCCCGACAATTCACAGCTCCAGCGCAGAAATGTCGTGACCGAGCAGAGGGATTGGGATGAGATATTCAGGGTTATTGCCGTATGCAGGATATATTTCGGTACTGCGATAAGGAATATCCAGTTGAATTGGCATCTCGTCGGACTCGAAAATGCCGTTCACGGCGTAACTACGGGCGTGAACGATATTGGTAATACCATTATGACGTCTTCGCCGAAAAATAAAGGTAAAAAGGTGGAAAAAATTTCCATGGTTAATTTTGAAAAGGCGTTTACCAAGATCGGCCGCCTGTTGAAACAGCGGGATTCCTATTATAATATGATTAACAAGACCCCGAAACATAAACTCTCGCTCTGCACGGTACAGAATTAGCAGTGAGTGGAAAGCAGGTGGGAGATAGTGGCGATAAACGAATGCTGGCGAGAGACGGAATGAAAGAATGATAGAATGGCAGGATGATAGGATGTTTCCAAATCCGAGTTCCGGGTGCCGAGAACCGGGTCCCGGTCGTCGGATCTCGGGTCCCGGCCACCGGACCTCGGATCTCAGTCGCCGGCTCTCGAATCCCGTACCTCGGTTCCTGCGAGCCGCAGAGATACTGCGATTACTGCGAATCTTCGCGCCATCGCACTTTCTCCTTTTATCTTGTAACCTTTAATCTTCTAAAATCTTCTAATCTTCTAATCTTCTAATCTTGTAATCTTGTAATCGTTATATGATAATCACCGGTCATCAGCCGAACTATCTGCCGTATCTCGGTTTTTTCCATAAAATAGCAATGGCGGATGTCTTTGTTATTGTGGACAACGTGCAGTTTGTTAAAAGAGGGCCTTTCGGATGGATACACAGGAACCGTATTCGCACCGCTGACGGATGGATTTGGCTTACGGTGCCCGTGATGACAAAGGGCAAATTTACCCAGAACATCAATGAAGTTCTCATAGACAACCAGCTTCCATGGCAGAGGAAACACTGGAAATCAATAGAGTGGCATTACAAAGGCGCGCCGTTTTTCAATAAATACAAAGATGTTTTCAGCGAAATCTACGGGCAAAAATACGAATATCTTTCGGAATTGAACGAAAAAATAATTACAGTAATGCTCGGCCTTCTCGGCCTTAAAATACGCGTGGAAAAAACATCCGCGCTCAAAACCGGCGGCAAGGCGGCCGAATTGATAATGAATTTCTGCAAACAGCTCGGCGGCACGTCTTATATCAGCGGAATTCATGGCAGGGATTACCTTAAACAGGATATCTTCAAGGCAGGCGGCGTTGAATTGGTGTTCCAGGATTTCAGGCACCCCGTGTATGAACAGGTTTATAAAGACAAATTTGAACCGTACATGTCAACGCTTGACTTGCTGTTCAATTACGGCGATGAGAGCCTTAATGTGATTATGAACGGGGCGGGAAAGGGGTTTGCTGACGGTAATTTGAGAGAGGAAACCGAGGAATATGATTGAAAAATTGAATCACCCGCACATAGGCATTTTTATCCTGGCGTGGCTTGTCGCCGATATAGGGGCCGCGGTTCTAATTGTGCTCGCGCACAAGATAGGCGCGGTTGACAGGCCGCATTCGTACAAGACGCATACGGACGCGACTCCTTTTCTCGGAGGCATAGCCATTTTTGCCGCGTTCGCCATTTCAATTTTTTCAATCCTGCGTTTTACGAATTACAGCGAAAACCTTCCGCTTTTCGGCATGATATACACCGGAGTGCTCGTGATAACAATGGGTACAATAGACGATTTCAAGCCCATTTCCGCCATAATCAAACTGGTAGTTCTTTTTGTCATAACGCTTATCCTGCATCAATTTAATATAGCAATAAATGTTTTCCCTAAAAGTTACGATTATTTGAATCTTTTATTGACTCTGATATGGATAGTCGGCGTAACGAGCGCGCTTAACAGCCTTGACCACTGGGACGGGCTTGCCGGCGGCATCAGCGCTATCGCGGCGCTGGCTACGTTTTTCATCGTCTGGAGGAACTACAATTTCTTTGCGGCCTACGAGTGGAAGGAATACCAGAAGTGGGTGAGTTACGCGTCCATTGCCCTCGCGGGGGCGCTGTTGGGATTTCTCAGGTATAATTATTTCAGCCCGGCGAAGATGTTTCTCGGCGACAACGGGAGCCTTTTTCTCGGTTATATACTTGCGGCGATGTCGGTTCTCGGCGCGTGGTCTGAAACCGATCCCGTGCGTTCAATATTGATACCGTGTTGTATTTTTGCCGTGCCTTTATATGACATTACGCTTTCCACCATACTAAGATATAAGAATGGCATCGTAAAGACAATGCCGGAAGCGATAGTTTATTGCGGCAAGGACCATTTGTCCCACCGGCTTTTTGCGCTCGGATTTACGAAAAAGGAAGCCGTGCTTTTCCAGTATGGCATAGGCGTAACGGGCGGCATAATGGCGGCTATATTCTCCACTCCTATAATCTCAAGGAATCAGTATCTTCTGATGGCCGGCGCGTGCGTGTTGTGTCTCGCGGTGCTCGGCGTGTTTCTGGACAAAGCGAAGGTTTATGAGCCTGTGATTACCGCTGAATAACGACGAAACGGCGATAATTCTTACCACGGAATACACGGAACACACGGAAAACGACGATTTTTACAGAGTTTCTGCCGCAAAAACACGAAGTCACGAAAGACGAACAACTCTACTGATTGCAATAAAAACGACGACACGACAGGATTTACATCAGATGCACCTTTTGCAGTCCTCGTCCCTCGCTATTCACTACTGCGTTGTTGAGTTTTCTTGACCTTATCCGCAGTATTTGTTATCATTCCTTATACTTATAAATTGATATCGTTATTTCTCTTGTGGAGTTTACTGCATTTTATGACTAAAAAGATTCTTGGCGTTTTTGTCATTGCCTTTTTCATGGCCGCGTTTGTGCTGTTTGCAGAAGATGCGCCCCTGGCGCCTTCGCCTGACGCGAAGGGCGATAATTTCCTGCTTGCGGCTGATTTCCGGAATGCCTTCGCGGAATACAGGAAACTATTGCTTGAGAACGTCAATTCGCCCCTGTCCGAATACTATTTCGCAAAATGTGTTTCCGTAATGGGCTCGTCCGGCGGCGCGATAAATCCCGAACAGCTTCTTGATATTGAAAAAATCAATCCCAAAAACGCAATTCTTGCCGCAAACCTGCTGCGCCTGAAAACCGGTTCGTTTTTGAAACAGGGCAGGGTTGCCGACGCCGAACGCGTTGCCGACGAGATGGGATTTGTCAAGGATTGGCTTATTATCGGGCCTTTTGATAACGCTACTAAGGCAGGCTATAAGAAAGTATTTCCGCCGGAAACGGAATTTCATACGGATAAGACTTATGAAGGCAAAAACGGAAAAAACACATGGCGACAATTGTCTGTCAGGCCGCCTTTCGGGACAATATATTTCTCAAACCTGTTCAGGGCTGACAGCTATGTGGCCGCCTATGCGGCAGTATTTATCCGCGCGGAAAAGGAACAGCCCGTTGCCTTCCGCACCTGTTCATCGGGCCCTTTGAAGATTTGGCTTAATGACCGCCTTATCGCCGGCATAGAGGCCTACAGGGAATGCGATTTTGACCAGGATTGCACGGCAGGCCGTTTGAAACCGGGATGGAACAAGCTTCTCGTAAAAATCTGCCAGAAAGACGGCGAATGGGAAGCGGCCCTCAGGATTACCGCGCCGGATGGCGGCCGGGTTGAAGGCATCGTTTTGCAGAATAACATTGATATTATAAAGAAGGAAATCCTGCCGGCATATATTCCTGATGATTCGGATACGCAAATTGATGCGGATTCCGGCGCAGTCGGGTATTTTAGCAAGTTGATTGAAAACAATCCGGACGACCATTTCGCGCTGGCCGGACTTGCTTTTATGTATGATTTCAAAAAAATCCTGGATGAAAACGATAAGACCGTTTCCAATAACGCGCGGAAAGCCCTTGAGAAAAATCCCGGAAATGACTTTTATAGGTATCTTGCCGGAACCTGCGACGAAGACCGCAATAAACGCCTTGAAGCCCTTTTACAGCTGTCCGGAAAAAATCCGCCTTCCGCCATGGCGCTTTTCAAACTTTCAGAGCTTTACAGTTCCACCGGCGGCGGGAATTCCGGCAGGAGAAGGGCGGTTTCCGCGAATGAAGCGGAAGATATAACGAAAACCTTTTCGGTTCCCATGCCGTTCAGGGAAGAAGAATTTCTTAATGCGGCACTTAAACAGAATCCGGATTTTGTGCAGGCCTCTTTGGCCCTTGTCGGAATCTATAACAGGCGTGGCACGCCGTGGAGCCTTGAAGCGGAAAAAATATCAAAGCGGCTTTTGACGCTGGCGCCCGAAAATCCCGTGATTGTCAGGTTGACATATGACGATGATTTGCATACAACAGCGGAAAATGCCGGCCATTACGCGAAGCTTCTCGCGGTCGATTATACTGATGGAAATGCCCGCAATTATTGCATATATTACCTTAAGCAGGCCGGACGCAAGGATGAAGTCCTTAAGGAATATCGCGCTTTCTTACAGCTTAATCCGTTTGCCAGTTCCATTTATCAGAGAATGGCGGATTATTACGAAGGATGCGACGAATACGAAGAATCCATTGCCTGCCTCAATAAGGCGCTTGAGACAAATCCTGAAGACATCGCCGCTTTTGAAGAGCTCGGCAATTATTACCTGATTCTAAAAGACATTCCCAAGGCGCAGGAAAACTGGGAAAAAGCGCTCGCAGTCAAACCCAACCTGCCGGATATTACCGAACACCTTGAGGCCCTGAAGCCAAAGGAAAAGAAATTCTGGGAAGGCATTGCCGCCAATCCCGTCGTCTATGCCGCTGAAGCGCTCGCGGATACGGAAGTGCCGCTCCATGCTTCGGCCGTGAATTGCCTTAAAAACGAAATTATTAAGATAAATCCCAACGGCACATCCAGCACTTTTTCCCAGCAGGTCGTAAAGGTATTTGATGAAAAGGCGTCAATGAACATAAATACGTATCCATAGATGCCGATTCGTCGGAATATTACGCGTCTTCCAAATACAAAGTCATTTCCGCAAAACTTTACAAAAAAGACGGAAGCATCCTTGAAGGCGAACGGTATGAGGAATCGGGAAACATTTCTTTTGAAAATCTTGAGCCGGGCGACGTTATAGCAGTTGAAGGCAGGGTTGATGAGCAGGGCGAGCCGCGTTATAAAGGTTACTACGGCGGCATCGTTCCCCTGCAGAAGGATTATGATTCCGTGAAGACCAGCAAAATAACCATTTTAAGCCCGCCTGAAAAAAAACTGTATTTCGCCGCTGATAAATTCGTTGCCGAGCCTAAAGAGTTTGAAAAGGACGGACTGACCGGGCATACGTGGGAGGTGCATAACCTGCCGCAGATAGACCCTGAATCGCTTATGCCGGGCTTTTATGAGACGGTGCCGTATCTGCAGGTATCCACATTTGAAACATGGGATGAGACCGCCAGATGGGTGGCAGACCTTGTTTCCGAACAATTTGAAAGCAGTCCCGCCATAAAACAGGCCGTGCTTGATACCATCAAGGGCCTTGATACGGACGAAGAAAAAATCAACGCGCTTTACCAGAAAATGGTTTCCGATATCCGTTACGAGGCGCTTTCCCTTGACAGCCACGCTTATAAGCCGTTCAAGGCGTCGGAGACTTTTGACAGGAAGTACGGCGATTGCAAGGACACGGCGTGCCTTTTTGTGACAATGCTCCGCGAAGCCGGCATAGAAGCGGGTTTTGCGCTCGTCCGCGTGCGCGACAGCGGAAAAGTCAATACTAAAGTGCCGTCAATGAAGATATTCAATCATGCCATAACTTATGTCCCTGATAAGAACGGCGGCGGCATATTTTACGACGGCACCGCGCGGTACTGCGGCGCGGAAGAAAAGCCGTTTATGGACGAAGGCGCGCTCGCGTTTGTCGTTGACCGGAACGGGACAGGCCGGCTTATAGAGGAAATTCCGTTCAGCGCGCCGATGGATAATGTTGATGATAATACCCTTGAAATTACGCTTAATACCGATGGAAGCGCAACAGTGGTGATGGAATCAAAGATCACCGGAAAAGAAGCAGGCGATTTCCGCAATACGTACCAGGAAGGCGCCAACAGGCAGAGATACTTTGAACAAACGATGAACCGGTATTTCGGAACCATAACCGTCAAGACCCTGGAGTTCTCCGACCTTTCCGAATACAATAAGCCGGTGCTTTTAAAAGCGGAGTTTACAACCCCGAACTTCGCAAGGATTGACGGTCCGAAGATTTCATTTGCGCCCGCGGTATTTTCGCTTGACCTTGCCGACAAGTACGCGTCACTTGAGAAACGCGAATATGAAATAGTCCTTGATTCGTATCCCATAGCCTATCCGAAAAAATCAATCCACAGTATGACGTTTAACATTCCTGCCGGGTACGAATTATCGAAATTGCCCGAGGAATCGCAGTTCCAGTCGGATTTCGGACAATACAAGCTGGTTACCGACAGGGTTGCGCCGGTGAAATTTATCGTAAAAACTGAATTTACCGTAACCCTTCTCCGTATAAATAATAAGCAATATCCCGCATTCCGCACCTTCTGTGCCGATGTTGACAGGATAGAAAAAGAAGACGCGGTAATAGAGAAACCGTAACGAAGGATGAAGCAGGAAGCACATTTTCCGCGGGTCGCAAGGCAGGGGGGGAATTGCTTCAAATAGCTTGAAGTATTACGGAAATTTAAAGAATAAAATCGCATTAGGAGAATTCGCAATGAAAACATGGAAATCTTTTTTATGTTTCCTGGTATTTTGCCTGTTCGCGGCGCCTCTGTCGCTTTACGCGCAGGAGGACGCCAATGCCCTGGAAGGCGCGTTGATAGGCGCCGTTTCAGAAGGCGATGATACCGGAGCCGCGCGGCTTGTAATGCAGGTTATTGCCTCGGACCCGGATTCCTATACCGCCGAATTCTATCTCAAGGCGTTGAACGGATTCTGGGCGAGTTTTGCGAATGACAATTACACGGTGCCGGAATTTGAGGATTTCCTGAACGGACTTCTTAAAAATGGCCTTAAGAACGAGTACAATAAGTCCCTTGTTAAAGAAATGCTTGCCGCGCAACTTATGAGTCGCGATGAATTCAAGCAGGCAAAGGAATTGTCGGTTTCACAGGGGCTGATGGACAAGTGGCTTGTCATAGGTTCTTTCGGAGATTACGGAGAATCGTGTTTTTACGAAGTGCTTCCGCCGGAGAAAAAAATAGACCTGTCGGAAACCTATAAAGTCGGCGATTATGAAATAAAATGGCAGAAGGCGCAGACCTATAAAATTTCTTTTTCCGAGTTGTTCAGGAATTTAAAAAACACCGGCGGCATCTGCGTTTACATGGCAACGTACGTATATTCTCCGGCGGAACAGCCCGCGATGTTTGAGATATATTCGGAGGCGCCGTATAAATTGTTTGTAAATAACGCTGAGCTCGGCATGAACGATACGCTTAAGGAAATAACGCCCCTTGAACGTTGTTGGCCCGCAACCCTTAACGAAGGCTGGAATCTCGTAATGCTGAAAATGATAAGCAGGCCGTCAGGCTCGTTTTCAATAAAGCTGACGGATCCGCAGGGTAAGCCGTTTGACGGCCTGAAAAACCAGGTGGACGGATTTGAAGGGGATATGCTTCCGAAGATTGAGAAGCAGGGGAAAGAAATTCCCGCCAGCGCGATGCGCAAGGATATTTTTGCATATCTGCGTGAAAAACAGGACAAGACATTCGCGGATTACTGCCGCCTTGTCGTTCTGCTCAGGGAATATAATATGAAGCAGGATGCGTTGAAATTCGCGGAAGAGTTCCGCGCGAAATACCCTGCCTCGGCCTATGCCGCCTATGCCCTCGGGAAGACCTATGAAGAAATGGATTATTTTCTTACCCAGGAAAAAGCTGAAAATAAGGCAAAAGAACTTTACGAGAAATCGCTTACGGAGTTTCCGGAATTTATTCCCTCATTGCTGGGACTCGCGGAATTTTTTGCCGAAAAGGACAAGGATGCGGCCATGGATTACTGCAGGCAGGCGCTGGACGCAAATCCCGATTGTTTCCAGGCGTGCTATATGCTGAGCAGGCTGTACGCGGAGAAAAATTGGAAGCCCGAGAAACTCAGGGAAATGCGCCGCATGCTTGAGTTAAAGCCGGAAAGCGAAAGCGTACTGGGCATGTGGGCTGATTATTATGAAGGCCTCGGCAATCAGGAAAAAGCATGGGAATTCAGGGCTAAGAGCATGGCTGTCAATCATTATAAATTTTACTGGCCGCTATTGCGCCGGCTGATTGAAACTGACCGTTTTGATGAGGCACTGGATTCCCTGCAATATGCGGCGGATTGTTTTCCTGAGGATGCATATTATTTGCGCGAAATGAAGGATATTTATCTGAAGCAGGGCAGGACGGAAAAAGCCGAGGAGGCGTACAAGAAGATGATAGCCCTTGCTCCTGATGACTACAGTACCAAGCAGGAGCTTGCGGATTTGTACGTTCGTTCCGGAAAAAACGACCTTGCGCGCGGGATATGGACAGAGATTCTTTCGGCGCCGGCATATTTAGGGGTTTTTGACGGGGAACTGAATGAGTACCTGAAATATCTTGATAATGATGAGGGCATCGCGAAGGGCTTGTGCGAAAGGGATATTGTAAAGATTGCAAAAGATTCTCCGGGCAGGGATGAATATCCGGACAATTCCGTGATAGTACTGCTTGAGCAGAATATTGTGGAGATTTACGGCGATGATTTCAAGGCGAAAAGGGAATACACTAACGAAGTGATAAAGATATTGAACAAAGAAGGCGGCGAGCAGTACGGCGAGCTTTATCCCCGCGGCCAGCAGATAGAGACCAGGGTTTTGACGCCGGACGGAAGGGTGCTTGAACCCGACCCCGTGCAGGAAGGCGCGTCAACAAGATTGCCGAAGCTTGATGAAGACAGCGTGATACAGAGATTTTATTATTCCGACAGCAATTGCCGTTCAGGCAGGGGTTTGACGATGTTGTTTTCCGCGGATGAGATCAGGCGCGGCAAACAGCCGGTTCTGAAGTATCAGTTCATTTTGATAATGCCGGCGAAAACTGCGGAGTTTTCATTGAGACAGCTTAACCTTCCGGGCGCATATATAAAGGAAGAAAAAGACGGCAAGGCGATTTATAAATGGGATTTCGCGGACATAGACGATTTTGAGCCCGAACAGCTTATGCCCCCCAGGGAAGAAATATTGCCGGTGCTCATGGGATATTCCGGCAAGGCGGATTACGGCTTAAACATAAAACGCACTGCAAGCAGGGCGGTGCGGCTTATCGTGCCGGAGAACGTGAAGGAAAAAACGCTTGAACTCACGAAAGACACGCAGGATGAATATCAGAAGCTCTGCCGTCTTTATGAATTTGTTGTAACGGAAATAAAGACCGGATACGGCGACAATCCTTCCCAGACCCTCATCATGAAGGAAGGCTCGCATTTCGGGCTTTTCACGGCAATGCTCAAGGCGGCGGGAATAGAATTTAATTACGCGTTTGTCAGGCCGAAGGAATTTTTCAAGGTTGATTGGGACCTTGAACCTCCGGGTTTTTACGCGCAGATGTTGTATATCCCGAAAGCCGGCGACAGGGAAAATATTTGGATATTCATTGACAGGTTCGTTCCGATAGGCGTTATTCCGGTGGAGCTCCAGGGCGGCGAGGCATTGCTTGCGGATACGATGGGCAATACGAGGTTTACGACCCTTCCGGACAAGCAGGCCGAAGAAAAGGCCAATATGCTGAAATCCGATATTGTTTTGAACGCGGACGGTTCGGCTGAATTTGAAACAACCCTGCGGTTATCGCCCGAGACATCCGCGCGGGTGCTGTCGTCTTTCAAAGAGAACCTGAATGAAAAACAGATACAACAGCAGATGCAGGGGATAGTGAGCAATTTCTTCCCCGATAGCGTGGTGAAGGATTATAAATTACCCGTGTTCAACGTTGATTCAACGATTATGGATATAGTCATTTCAGGAACCACGAAAAAGTACGCTGTGCTGAAGAAGAAACGCCTGAATTTCAAGCCTATAGCAATGCCACTGCCGATTGCCGGGTTTTTGCGGGAGAGCAAAAGGAAATTTCCGATGAGGATACCGTATGAATTCACGTCAAATGTCGCGTTGTCGGAGACAATACGCATAAAACTGCCCGATGGCGCGTCCTGCAAATTGCCTCAGAGCGAAAGCGTTTATACCCGGTTCGGCGCGTACACACTGCAGTTCAGCCGGGATAAGGACACTGTTGTCATAAAGAGATTCTTTTCGGTCGTGCCGCAGGATATAGAACCGGAAAAGTATAAGGATTTCGTGGATTTCGCCAAGAAAATAGAAGCCGCGGAAAAACAGTCATTGAACGTGTACATCGAAAAGGAATAATTTATATATGAAAACACCTAAAGTCTTGGTGCTCAGGGCCGCGGGCATAAATTGCGACCAGGAGACAAAATTTGTCTTTGAAAAGGCCGGCGCCTCAGCCGACCTCGTTCACATAAACCGCCTCTATAAGAACCGCTCCATGCTTTCGGATTACCATATCTTCGTCATTCCCGGCGGATTTTCGCACGGCGATGACATAAGCGCAGGCAAAATCCTTGCCAACGAGCTTCGTTTCAATCTCGGCCGCGAAATTGACTCTTTTATCAACGATAAAAAACTCATGCTCGGCATTTGCAACGGCTTTCAGGTCCTTGTCAAAACCGGCTTTCTGCCCGGTTTTCCGCCTGAAAAAGGCAATGCCAATCATCAACAGCTTGTGACACTCATTTCCAACGACTCCAACAGGTACGAGGACCGTTGGGTTTACCTAAAGCTATCTTCAGAAAAGTCCGAATTTATTAAAGGGGACAGCATACTCTATTTGCCCGTGGCTCATGGAGAAGGCAAGTTTGTCCCCAAGGATAAATCGGTACTGGCAAAACTTAAAAAGTTTGACCAGATAGTCTTTAAATACGTAAAACCCGATGGTAAACCGTCGGCAGTTTTCCCTTTCAACCCCAACGGGTCAGTGGAAGGAATTGCCGGCATCTGCGACCACACGGGCAGGATACTCGGCATGATGCCTCATCCTGAACGCTACAGCGATGCCGCCAATCACCCGCGATGGACAAGGGATGGCTTGAAAAAAATGCCCGACGGTATGCGTATTTTCATTAACGCGGTAAATTACGCCAAAGAAAACCTGCTGTAATTTGCCGTAAACATAAAATTGCGTCCTCGGCGCGATTTTATAAGGAGTCGTTGTTATGAAGAAAAAATTCTTCCTTGCACTCTTGGTATGCACGCTTTGTTGTTCCATTTTCTGTTCGGCAGTCCGCCAGCCGGAACCCGCATCTGATGCCGGCCCTGGACCGACGCCGCCGGATGGTTTGCAGGCAAGCCCTGCGGAACCACAGCCCGCGCCTGCACCGGAGCCTAAGCCTGAAACGGCTAAAACAACAAACGCGAGGAAAATCATTTCCCAGAACGAATTCAGCATCGAAGTTAACATCTCTCTTGAAGGTTTTAACGGCGTTGAACTCTGGTATACCCTTGATTACGGCGATAACTGGCTTCTGTCTTCAACGACAGAAGGCCGGCCCAAGGCGCTGAAATTCACGGCTCCTCGGGATGGTTATTACGGTTTTCTTGAAATACCAGTAGATAATTATAATAAGCGCGCTTATATGCCGAAATCAGGCACCAAACCCGACATCACCGTGCTTGTTGATACCACGGTTCCCCAGGTAGTCCTTGAATCCCCTAACGGCGGCAATACTTTTAAAAACGAAGGATACGAACTCATAAAATGGAGCGCTATGGATGAAAACATCGCGCCTCTTCCCGTTACTATTGAAGTTTCATCGGATAGCGGCAAAAGCTGGTCAAAGGTTTCTGAAAATGAGCCCAATACGGGTAAATTTTACTGGAAGGTGCCGGCTATTTCAAGCGCGAAATACCGCGTGAAAGTCAGGGTTTCCGACCAGGCAGGCCTTGTGGGCAGTGATGAATCCGATAACGATTTTTCCATAGACGGCCTCGCGCCGGATTCGGTGATAATTTCGCCTGCGAAATCAAAATTGAACGACATAGAACTCCAGTATAAAGTTGAAGACGTCGGCGGCGCGGGCGTCGCAGGCGTTGAACTCTGGATGACTAAGGATAACGGCGCTTCATGGGAAAGGTACGGCGAAGACAAAAAATGCGTTTCTCCGTTCAAATTCACGGCTATTGACGGCACTTACGGATTGAAACTCGTTGTAATTGACCGCGTGGGAAATACCTCGGCAGTTCCTGCGGCCGGCACAAAGCCGCCGTTTAACATAATTATTGATTCGCAAAAACCGCAAGTAAAACTGCTGAGTTTCCTTGATGCAAACCGCATCTACGCGGGTAATTATTCCTACCCCGTGACATGGCTTGCAAGGGATTCAAATCTTATAGACAACAGTATTACAATTCAATTCACGGATGACGGCGGTTTGACCTGGCAGGGGCTTCCTCAGGGTGCTGATATTTCAAACGACGTCCAGCCTTATACCTGGAAAACTCCTGGTAAACTCGGCAATAACTGCAAAATACGCGTTATAGCACGCGACCTGCTTGATAATATCGGAATAGCCGAATCGCCTGCTTTCAGGATTGACCCGTTTGTGCCGGAAATCAAGATTACCGGCGTTAAACCGAATACGCTTAACGGCGTGCCGGTTGAATACCAGATTGTTAATGCCGGCATATCCAAGACGAAAAAAGTGTTCGTATGGTACACCAAGGATAACGGTTTCTCCTGGCATAAGTACGCCGAGGATGCCGATATGCAATCCCCGATAGTGGTAAACCTTACGGACGGCGAGTACGGCCTTATTTTGACATGCGTCACCGAACTCGGTGAAGATACCGGCAAGTTTGTGCAGGCGCCTAAAAAAGGCGATGCCGCCGATATGAACATCACCATAGATATGACGCCGCCGAAGGTTGAACTCAAATCGTTTATCGGCAATAATACGTACAAGGGTGGCAATAAGGAAGAAATCGCGTGGAACGCGGTTGACCCGCACCTGTCCGAAAATTGTTTTATAGAATATTCCGAAGACAGCGGCATGCACTGGAAATTGATTGCGGATAAAGTGCCGGCAATATTGGGCAAGTACGTCTGGCAGGTTCCCGCTGATACGGGTTCCACTTACCGCGTCCGCGCAGTTTTTTCAGATACGTATGACAATGCCGCAACGGCCGCGTCCACGGTTGATTTTGCCATTGATTCCGCGCCGCCGGTGTGCCAGGCAATCGCCCCTGAGGCCGCTACGGCTAAAGGTTTCCAGGTGATATATAAGGCGCAGGATTCCGGCAGTGCGGGGTTGAATGAAGTAAAACTCTTCATGGCGAAAATAATTGACGGCAGGGTGTCGGAATGGAAAGAATACGCGAATACCCGCGAGCATCCGTTTACGTTCAAAGTCGGCGTTGACAGCGACGGCGCATACGGATTCAGGGTCGTCGCAACGGATAAGGTTGGAAACGCGTCGGCATATCCGTCTGTGAATACGCCGCCTGATTCGGTTACATTCGTTGATTCCACGCCGCCGTCCATACAGCTGATAACGATGAGGGGCGTTGATATCTTCAAGGGCGGCAGTGTGCAACAGATAAAATTCCGCGCGTCGGATAATTATTCGAAGGATTTGAATTTTACCATATATTATTCAAATAACGAAGGCCATGTGTGGGCAAAGGTTGCCGATAACCTCAGCCTGCCCGCAGGCGAACAGAATATTTACACGTATAATTGGCTTCTGCCCGCGGAAACCGGGAAGCTCTACAGGGTTCGCGTTGAGACAAAGGACGCTTGTGAGAATTTCAAGTCCAGCGAATCCGATGCGAATTTTGCGATAGATTCGACGGCGCCTGTCGCGGTTCTTACGGGGCCGGTGCTTGCGCGAAACCAGAACATACAGCTTGCCTATACCGCGAAGGAAACCGGAGAAGCCGGAATAAAATTTTTCAGCCTGTATTTCCGCCTGAACGGCGAAAAGGATTACAGGAAATATAAGGAATTTACGGGCTCCGAACCTATAATCGCCTTGACGGCGCCTGACGGCAATTACGAATTGTTTCTTGCCTGCGAGGACAGCGTCGGCAACAAAATGCCTGCGCCTGACAGGGAAACCGCGCCGCAATTACAGCTTGTCATTGATACCAGGGCGCCGGCAGTAAATCTGCTGACTTTGGCGGGCGGCGAGATCATCGGCGGTGAAAAAACACTTGTCAGATGGGAAGCCGCTGACGAGAACCCCGTTGAATTTTTCATTACAATAGAACTCTCGCTGGATGGCGGCAAGATATGGACAGTGCTTGCAACACAGCAGAAGAATTCCGGTTATTACGAGTGGACGCCGTCCAAAGACCTTAACAGCGCCCAGTGCAAAATTAGGGTTTCCACCGCGGACGCGGTCGGCATTCATGGCGAGGCGGTTTCTTCAGGGATGTTTACTATTGATACCTCAGCGCCGATAATCAAGGCCCTTGAACCCGTTATTGCGGTTTCAAGGCCTGTAATGGTTAAATTCTACGCGGAAGATAAAGGACCCGCAGGATTGAAAACCATTGAAGCATATATTTCCAAAAACAGCGGAAAGATTTGGGAAATGTTCGCGAGCATGCCCGCGGCAGACATTAAGGATTCGCAAATGCCCCTGAATCTGCCCGACGGGCAATTCAATTTATATTTTGTCGCAGTTGATAAGGCAGGCAACAGGAGCGTGTCTCCGATTGTTGATAAGCCGCAATTGTCCATCCTTGTTGATACTATTAAACCGCTTGTTACGTTCAAAGGCATTGATTCAGGCAGTATTTACAGGGGATCCGCAACAGTGCCTCTTTCATGGGAAGTGACTGATGAGAATCCCTCTGCGCGGCCTGTTTCCATCCGCTGGTCCATGGATCTGGGAAAATCCTGGAATATAATCGCTGATAACCTGTTGCCTAAGGATAAATTTGACTGGAAACTTCCTGACAAGGGCGGCCGCTATGTGGTTTCGCTCAAGGCCGTTGATATCGCGGGAAATTCCGATGAAATCACTCTGCCGTTTATATTGGATTCAATGCCGCCGATGCTCAAAACGATCGGGGAACTCAGTGGCATTTTGAAGGGGAATTCTACTGTTGAAATCCAGTGGCAGTCATCCGATGACAACTTTTCCGACAAGCCGGTTTCCATATTGTTTTCTTCGAATAATGGCAAGGACTGGGAGTACGTTGAAAAAGAATTTGCCAATACCGGCAAATACATCTGGCAGGTCAAACCTGTAACCTCGTCTGAATGCCTTCTGCAGATAGCCGCGAAGGATAAGACGGGCAATCACGCGGAAAAGACATTCTCTTTTGCCATAGACAGCGACGCGCCCGTATGCAGGATAAAAGGCCCCGCTTTCAGTACCGTTCAGGCAGTCGTGTTGAGCTACGAATCCTCTGATGCCGGCAAGGCTGGTATTTCGGGATATTCGCTCTATACAAGGTCTAAAGGGGAACGTGAATATAAGAAATATAAGGATTTTACAGGCGCTGAGCCAGTTATGAGTTTTACGGCGAAAGACGGCGTTTATGATATAGTGCTTTCATGCAGGGACGGCGCGGGAAATGAAACTCCAATTCCAGGTTCGGATACCGCGGCGCAGTTACAGCTTATCATAGATTCTACACCCCCGAAGGTTGCGCTGTTGAACCTGCTTGGCGGTGAGATATTCGGCAGGTCCGGCAAGGAATTCATCCAGTGGTCCGCCACGGACGAAATCCTGATGGATTTGTCCATTAACATAGAATTCTCCGCTGACGGCGGCAAAACGTGGGTTCCTGTCGCGAATAGCCTGAAGAATACCGGTTTATACGAATGGGTCATGCCCGCGAGTATCAATAGCAGTGATTGCAAGCTAAAAGTATCGGCCTTGAGCGTAACCGGCGCGCGCGGCGAAGCGATTACGCCGGGTTTGTTTACGATAGATACTGTGGAACCTTCCATAAAGGCGACAGAGCCCGTCGTGTCAAATCTCAGGCCTGTTGTTATTAATTGTGTTGCCGAGGATAAAGGCCCTGCCGGCATAAAGGAAGTGGATGTTTATATTTCCAGAAATATGGGCCAGTCATGGGAACTTTTCAGGACTGTTTCGTATGCGGAAATCAAGGATAACGCCATACAGCTTATACTCGCCGATAACAGATATTCCGTTTTTCTGTCCGCGCGCGATAAGGCCGGAAATCAGAGCGCCGCGCCCGCTAACGGCACTAAACCGCAATTGACCATTACGGTTGACACGATAAAACCCGAGCTCGATTTCAGCGGCATAATGCAGGGTGACGTGTTTAAGGGCGGAATGCTTGTGAGTCTGGCGTGGCAGGTAAAAGACAGCAATACTACCGTGGACCCGATTTCAATAAGCTATTCCTCCGACGCCGGCAATACATGGAAAAAGCTTTTTGAAAACCAGCCGGCTCTTGGAAGATTTGAGTGGAAGATTCCCGAAAAAACAGGGAAGTATATCTTAAATGCGGTTTGCAGGGACATCGCGGGTAATATTGATACGCGCCAGGTGCCTTTTATTGTTGATAACGAGCCGCCTTCAGTAAAGGTTGGCACCGGCATAGCAGGCGTGCTTAAGGGCGGCGATACTATAGAATTGAAATGGGACGCCGTTGACGAGAATTTCCCGGATAAGCCGGTTTCAATAATGTTTTCCAAAGACAACGGCAAATCCTTTGAATTCATAGAGAAGGACATGGCTAACAGCGGTTACTATCCGTGGAGGATGCCTCTGATTACATCGTCAACATGCCTGCTTAAATTGGTTGTTAAGGACAAGGTTGACAACGTGAAAGAACAATCTTTCTGCACTAAGGCTTTTTCTATTGATTCGGCCCCGCCTTCAGTTAACATACTTAATGTGGTCGTACTGGAGAACGAAGGCGCTCTAATAAAATACCGCGCTGAAGATGTCGGAGACGCAGGCATTGAACTCGTAGAGCTTTGGCAGACCGAGAATAATGGTTTGACATGGGTTAGAACGGATGTGCAAAAAGGCCGCGGCACAGAATTCAAAATGAAACTCGGTTCCGGCGCTTATGGGATTTATCTTGTGTCAAAAGACAAGGTTGGGAACCAGTCGCCTGCGGAACAGCCGGGTTACGGCACAAAGGCGCAGAAGGTTTTTGAAATACAAACCGGGGAACAGCGCATAGTTATGGACGGTTTCTTTGAAAACGGAACCTATGAGACCGGTTCTGTACTGAAGTTCGGCTGGAATGTCCTGAAGGTTACCGACCCTGTCAGGGTAAAATTGGAGTTCTTCAGGCAGGATATGATTCAGGAATGGGAGAAGCCTGTGAGTGGATTAAAGGCTAAGGATGATTACACCGTAAGGCTGTCTTCGGCGCCCGGCAGATACAACATAAGGCTGACCGCTTATGACAATGCCAATGAAATATTGTCCAGGACTGTCCCGTTCGAACTCAAGGAAAAGGAGGCATCTGTTCCTGTAGTTACGGACGTGGAGCTTTTGAAATTGATTTCGCCTGTAAATGACGGCGCGTACAGGTCGGGTTCAAAGATTGAAATAAAATGGCAGGGCAAGGATGAATTCCTGAAACCCAAGTCCGTTCAGGCGGAATATTCAGTGGATAACGGCAAAAACTGGACTGTCATTGACAGGAATCTTAATCCTACGGATTCGCTGACATGGATCGCTCCACAGAAAGACGTATTCGTATGCCGCATACGCGTAAGGGGTTTGACCGTTACCGAAAGAGAGGTTTCAGACGAGATTCCAACCAGTATAAGGATAGATACTGCGCCGCCGAAGGTGCAATTGGAATTTACAAAACCCAATGAACAAAAACCCGTAAAACAGGAAATTTCCGCGATATCCAATACCGCCGAAGACCTTCATAATCTCGGCAAGGAATATTATGCGAACCGTAATTATGAAATGGCCGCGCAGGTATTCAAGAAGGCCCTGGAATTGGAGCCCAACAGCAGTGGCATAAGGAACGACCTTTGCGCCGCGTACATAGTGCTTAAGGAATATGCCAGGGCGACCGAGGAGCTTGAAAAGAGCATTATGCAGGGAGAATCTTCGGAGAACAGGTTTAATCTCGGGCTTGTCTGGGTTTTACAGAAGAATTACGGCAAGGCGAAACAGCAGTACCTGAGGGCAGTGGAGCTGGCGCCTGACAGGGTTGATTATGTCTATGAACTTGGGCTGACTTGCAAGCAGTTAAAGGACTTCAGCGAGGCCAAGGCATATTTTGAAAAAACGATTGCGATAGCCCCGGATTCCAATTTTGCCGAAGAGGCGAAAAAAGAACTGAACGCGTTGAAATAACGAAAAATGAAAAATGGAAAATGAAGGACGACGTCCGAGACCCGGGATCCAGGGGCCGGGAGCCTGTTGTTGTTTGGTCGTGCTTAGCGGTTAAATAGTCGTAGTCGTTAGGACGTACGCCGAACGGAGTAAACCGCAAAGAGCGTTTATCCTGAGCGAAGCGAAGGACAAAGTACGCAAAGACGGCGTATATTTATAACCGTCTTAGCGCGCTTAGCGGCCTTAGCGGTTAAATAGTCGTAGTCGTCAAGACGTACGCCGAACGGAATAAACCGCAAAGAACGATAAGCGACGCAAAGATAGAATACCCAGACAACGTACGATGTATTCGTATTTATTCGTGGCTTATTTTTCGTTCGTTTAGACGGTTTCCAGCTCTCGGAGTAGACTCATAGCCCCATAGACTCAAGCCTTTGGTTTAATCCCTTCCATTCCTGCGTCATTTCCTGCGGCAGGCGGTCTCCTATGGTATCAAGGAATTTTTTCTGTCCCGCGGTTTCTTCCAGCCAGGCGGTCTTGTCTATATTCAGCAATTCCTTCATCGTTTCCGGGCGGATATCCAGCCCGTTCATGTCCAATGCTTTTTCCGAAGGTACGTAGCCTATGGGCGTTTCAACGGCGTCGCCTTTGCCCTCGCATCTCTGCAGTATCCACAACAGAGCGCGTAGGTTATCACCGTAGCCGGGCCAGAGGAATTTGCCATCCGCGCCGGTCCTGAACCAATTCACATTGAATATCTTCGGAGGTTTAGGAATTCTTTTGCCCATATCAAGCCAATGTTTGAAATAATCCCCGATATGATATCCGCAGAAAGGAAGCATTGCCATGGGGTCTCTCCGCACAACGCCTACCTGTCCGGCCGCGGCCGCCGTGGTTTCGCTCGCCATCGTGGCGCCTACGAAGACCCCGTGCTGCCAATTGAATGACTGGTAAACCAGCGGCGCTACGCGCGCGCGCCTGCCGCCGAAGATAATTGCGCTTATAGGTACGCCTTTCGGGTCCTCCCATTTGGGCGAAATGCATGGGCATTGGCTTGCGGGCGCGGTAAACCTGCTGTTCGGGTGCGCGCCTTTTTCCTTGCCCGCGGGCGACCATTCGCGGCCCTGCCAGTCAATTGCCTTTTCAGGCGCCGGGTCGTCGTGGCCTTCCCACCATACGGTTTCATCCTGGCGTTTAACAACGTTGGTATAAATTGTATTTCTTTTAATAGTTGCCATGGCGTTCGGGTTTGTCCGCGAATTGGTGCCCGGCACCACGCCGAAAAAACCGGCTTCGGAATTGATAGCCCATAGCCTGCCGTCTGGGCCTATGCGCATCCACGCGATATCGTCTCCGACGGTCCAAACCTTATATTGCGATAAAGCCTTTGGCGGTATGAGCATGGCGAGATTGGTTTTGCCGCATGCGCTTGGAAAAGCCGCGGCAATATACCGCGTTTCGCCGGCCGGGTTCTCTATGCCGACTATGAGCATGTGTTCGGCCATCCAATTTTCCTTGCGGCCGAGGTATGAAGCAATGCGCAGGGCAAGGCATTTTTTTCCGAGCAGGACATTGCCGCCGTATCCCGAACCTACGCTCCAGATGGTGTTATCTTCAGGGAAGTGGCATATAAACCTGCGGTTAATGTCAAGATCTGCCTTGCTGTGCAGGCCGCGTGTGAAGTTGGAAGAATTGCCGAGTTCGTTCATGGCCGCGGTTCCCATGCGGGTCATAATTCGCATGTTAAGCACGACATAAATACTGTCGGTTAATTCAATTCCTACTTTAGAAAATGCCGAATTCGGCATACCCATGATGAAGGGCACCACGTACATCGTCCTGTTATGCATGCAACCGTCAAATATGGCCGACAATTTGAAGTACGCGTCCCTGGGATGCATCCAGTTATTTGTCGGGCCCGCATCTTCTTTTTTAGAAGTGCAGATGAAAGTAAGTTGTTCAGTGCGGGCGACGTCATTGGGATTGGTGCGATGAAGCACGCATCCGGGCAGTTTGTGCTGGTCTAACAATTCAAGTTCGCCTGTCTGGAGCGCTTCGGAAGTGAGCCGCAGTCTTTCCTCTTCAGAGCCGTCGCACCAATGGATGTTCTTCGGCTTGCACAACTTGACCATTTGCTCCACCCAATCTCTTACGTTTTTATTAGCAGTCATTAAAGCAATTCCTAAAACAAATATCACGGCAACCATTACACCAGTTCATTCGGGCACGCATGTATATAACCAAAACATCCCGTGAGAGTCAAGAAAAAGTTTCCTTTCATTGTATCGCCTCAGTAGAGGTGGCGTTAAAGGACGTTAGTAGCCCAGCCATTTATGGCTGGGTTATGGAAAACTGAGAAATGTGAAGGGCATTCATGCCCTTAATATAACGCCATGAATGGCGTAAGTATCAGGCTTTTGACATGCAAACCCAGCCA